>CAZMRS010000460.1:0-2632 GCA_964568435.1 uncultured Boseongicola sp.
CTTCGGGGTGGGCAATAGCAACTCGGCTTAGCCTTTGCGCATCGTCGGAAAGTCCGGCCTCGCCCTTCTCAATAATCTCGGTCCGCCCCCCCAAGCGGTTGAAGATGACCTGATTGGGCTGTTCAGAGGCCCAACGCATCCCGGCCTTTTCGCCATAGACCGCTATATCAAGGCCGTGCATGCGCCCGAGCGCGATGGTGGACGTCCAAAGGCGTCCGACTGTCCCCTTTGCGGTGCGGAAATTCACCATGGCGTCGTCCTCGAGCACACGCCCTTCCACCGTCGATGCAAAGTCCGCTGAGAGCGTTTCAACTTCGTCTCCAAGAACGAAACTCGCCATGTGGAGAGCGTGGATACCGCAATCGGCCATCTGCCCCGACACACCGGCTTGCGCTGGATCATAACGCCACCGCACGCGCGGATTGACCGCGTCATCGCCCGCAGCGTGGTGGCCGTGGCTGAAGTTGGCGACGACGGTTCGGATCGCTCCTAGCTCGCCTGCGGCGATCATCGCCTTCATCTGACGCACCATCGGATAGGCGCTGTAGCAATAGTTCACCGCACAGACTTTGCCCGTTCTATCCGCCAGTCGAACGATTTCCTCGCCCTCTTCGACCGTCATCGTCATTGGCTTTTCGCAGAGGACGTTGAAGCCAGCCTCCAAGAAGGCCTTAGTGATTTCGAAATGGGTATTGTTGGGCGTCGCGACCGTTACAAGATCGATACGGTCTTCGCGATTGCGCTCTCCTTCAAGCATTTCCTGCCAGTTTCCGTAGGCTCTATCCGCGGCAACTCCAAGAGACTGCGCGTAGGCACGCCCCTTTTCGGCGTCTACATCCAAAGCGCCAGCGGTAAACTCAAATAGTCCATCCGCCTGAGAGCCAAGACGGTGCGCCGGGCCAATCTGGCTCCCTTCACCGCCGCCGATCATTCCCCATTTCAGCTTGGTCATCTGAACGCGTCCTTACTTAGAATCCGATGGATTGCAGGTAGCTGCTGTTGATTTTTGCGTCACGCAATGAGTCCGTATCCGGCAGCGTCGGATCGCAATCCTGCTCGACTGTGCACCACCCTTCGAAACCGTTCTCGACCAGAATTTCGCGCACGCGTGGGAAGTCCACGTCTCCATCACCGAGATTACAGAAGATGCCCTGCCCGCAAGCCTCGTAAAAGCCGGTGCCCTTGGCAATCACGTCGGCTTTCACAACGGGGTCAATGTCTTTGAAGTGCATGTAGCTGATCCGTGAGATATGGCGCTCCATGAACGCCACCGGGTCGAAACCAGCGTAACTATGATGTCCGGTATCGAAGCAAATCTTGAGGATGCTTTCGTCCACTTCGGACAGGAGGCGCTCCAGCTCAGGTTCGAAATCCATGAAGCCGGCCGCATGAGCGTGAATGCCAACCGTCAGGCCGTATTCCTCGGCCCCCATCTTGGCGACATGGGCAATACGGTCACGGTAGGCCGACCACTCAGCCGCGTCCATCTGCTCGGCGGCGTCGGCGCGGCCGGCGGTCGGAGCGCGGCGCGGAGAAATCGAGTCGATCAGGACGAGATGCTGCGCACCATGAGCTTTTAGGGCTTCACAGGTACGCACAGAGCCGTCGAGCACATCGTCCCACGCGTCCGGGTCGTGAAATGGACGAAAGACGACGCCGCCAATCAACTCGAGGTCATGCTCTGCCAGAGCCTCGGCCAATACAGGTGGGTCTTCCGGCATGAATCCCACCGGCCCAAGTTCGATGCCTTTGTAGCCCGCCTCTGCGTTCTCGCGCAGCACGTCGCGCCAAGCGGGGTTGCGCGGATCGTCTGCAAATTCCACGCCCCAGGAACAAGGCGCGTTGCCAATTCTGATTGTCATGAGCGAGTCTCCTCTAGTGGCGCTCAACGGGGGTCCATGCCCCGGAAGACTGGGATTCATGGGCAGCTTCCACCACCCGAGAGACGGCCAGACCGTCTGCAAATGTCGGCCAGCGCGACTTACCGTCGGCCACGGCCTCAAGGAAATCGCGAGCCTCGATAATGATCTGGTCCTGGTAGCCGGTACCGTGGCCCGGCCCCTGACAGAAGGGTTCGTAGTCGGTATGCGCAGAAAGCCGCGTTCGGCCTCGGGTCCTTCGGCTTTGTAGAGCCAAATGGCGTTCTGATCTTCCTGATCGAAACGAATGGCCCCTTTGGTTCCGACAACCTCGTAAATGTACCCCATCTTGCGACCCGTTGATACGCGGCTGAAGTAAAGATGGCCCATGTTTCCACGCGCAAACCGACACATCATCTGGGCGTGATCGTCATTTGTCACAGGCTCTCCACCGCGCTCGGCGTGAACCGTCTCGATCGCGGCCATCACACTGTCAATCGGCCCCAGAAGTGCGAGCGCGGCATTTATCATATGCGGAGCCAGATCACCCATCGTACCGTTGGCTTTGTCTTTTGTGCGCCAATGGCTTGGAAGCGTTGGATCGGCCAGAAAATCCTCGGTATGTTCGCCTCGAAACCAAGTGATGTCCCCAAGAACGCCCTCTTCAATGAGCGCACGGGCATACTGGGACGCGGGCGTGCGGATGTAGTTGAAACCAACCATGTTCACGGCGCCCGACGCCTCGGCAGCGGCTGTCATAGCGGTTGCATCTT
>CAZMRS010000461.1:0-2623 GCA_964568435.1 uncultured Boseongicola sp.
AATGACGATCGACCGCGAAGGCTTCACCTACATGCGGCAGGACCAACACGGCGGCCGCGTCGGCATCTACGAAATCGACCACGAACACTGGGCCATGGACGGCGCGCCTTGGAACTACGGTGAAGAGCTGTTCCAGGAGCAACTCGACCGCATCGAAAACGAACTCACACTTGGCTTCGAGCGTTACCCCGCCATCCAGGATGTCGGCATCAAGACCTGGGTCAACGGAGCCTTCACCTTCTCGCCCGACGGTAACCCGCTTGTCGGCCCGGTCCCAGGCAAACGCGGCTACTGGTGCGCCTGTGCTGTTATGGCGGGCTTCCTTCAGGGTGGCGGCGTCGGCAAAACGCTGGCCGAATGGATGATCCACGGCGAACCCGAGGCCGACGCGTGGTCCATGGACGTCGCAAGATACGGAAAGTTCGCTGAAAACCGGCAGTACATCAAAGAAACCACGGGCCAGTTCTACTCCCGCCGTTTCGTCATGTCGTATCCGAACGAACAACTCCCGGCAGGCCGTCCGCTCAAGATGGCCCCCGCACACGACGCCATGACCGAGGCAGGTTGCCATTGGGGCGTCAGCTGGGACTTGGAGGTTCCGCTCTACTTCAAACCGTCCGCTGACTTCGAAGAAAACCTCACCCTCAAACGCTCCAACGCTTTCGATATCGTCGCGGCCGAATGCAAGAACGCGCGTGAAAACGTTGGCATGGTCGATATCACCGGTTTCTCCCGCTACGAAATTTCCGGCCCCAATGCCGAAGCCTGGCTCAACAAAATTCTTGCAACCACACTCCCCAAACCGGGCCGCGCGCGTCTTGCGGTGATGCTTGCTCCCGAAGGCCGCCTGAAAGGCGATCTGACGCTCTTCAACTGGGGCGACGGCACGTGGTGGATCATGGGCTCGTACTACCTGCGCCAATGGCACATGCGCTGGTTCATGGATCACATGGAAGATGGCGTTGACATCAACGACCTCGGCGAAGAAATCTGCGGTTTCGCACTCACTGGCCCGAATTCCCGCAAGGTTCTCCAAAAGCTGGTCCACGAGGATATCACGCTCCCCTTCATGGGTTGCACGAAGATGGACGTCGGTCTCGTCAGCGCCCGCGTCGGGCGTATGTCTGTCGCCGGAGAGCTCGGTTTCGAGATCAACGTGCGCATGGGCGATCACGTCAAACTTCGTCGTATGTTGTTGGAAGCAGGGGAAGAATTCGGCCTCAAGGAATACGGCTTCAACGCTATGCTATCGATGCGGCTCGAAAAGTCCTTTGGCATCTGGTCGGCGGAATTCACACAAGATCGCACCCCCGGCATGACCGGCATGGACCGTTGGATCGCATGGGACAAGGGCGATTTCATCGGACGCGAAGCTGCCTTGGCCGAGCGCGATGGAAACGGCCCCGCCCAGAAGCTTGTGACTCTCGAAGTCGACACATCAGACGCCGATGCCAGCGGTTACGAGCCGGTTTGGTCCGGTGACGAACTTGTCGGCTTCGTCACTTCGGGCGGCTATGGGCACACAGTGCAGAGGTCCCTCGCCATGGCGCTTATCAACACCGACAAAACCGACCCCGGAACGCCACTCAAAGTGCACGTGGTCGGCAAAGAATGCGCCGCCAAAGTCATCGACGCGTCGCCCTACGACCCAACCGGCACGGCGATGCGCGGATGAACGAAGCAACACCACGCGCGCGACCAAAGCGGCGGGGCAGGGGTGCTCCGCCAGCTGTCGTGCGCGAGGTCGATTACCGCAATCTGAAAAACCCGTTCCCGCCGATGAAGGTCTTCTCGGACGACCGGATCGAAGCCATGCATGAGGCTGCGCTTACTGTCCTCGAAGACCTTGGCATCAAAGTGCTGCTCCCGGAAGCCCGTGACATTTTCCTTAAAGGCGGCGCAACACTCAAAGACGACGACATGATCCATATCGGACGCGATATGGTCACAGCAGCGCTTGCCTCCGCGCCGAAGTCCATCCATTGCAAAGGGGCCGTCCCTGACCGGGACGTGGTGATGGAACTCGGCTCGCTCATCTTTCAGCCCGGGGCAGGAGCGCCTCACGCGACCGACCTCACCCGAGGCCGCCGCCCAGGCACGGACAGCGACTACCGCGACCTTGTTCGCCTCACGCAGCACTTCGACGTGCTTCATATGGTGCCACCTCTGGTCGAGCCGCAAAACGTTCCCACCAACATCCGCCACTATTTCACGATGGACGCGCAACTCACGCTGTCCGACAAGTTCCCCTTCGTCTTCTCCCGCGGCACACCACAAGTTACGGAGTCCTTTGAAATGTTGCGTGATTTCAGAGGTTTGTCTGACGACCAATTCCACAATAACGTCTGGTGCTACACCATCATCAACACCAACTCTCCGCGCCAGCTCGATATCCCCATGGCGCAGGGCCTGATCGACTTCGCGCGTGCCGGGCAGGTCAGCATCGTCACGCCTTTCACTCTTATGGGCGCCATGGCCCCGATCACAGTCGCCGGTGCAATCACCCTCAGCCACGCCGAAGCCCTTGCCGCAATCACACTCACACAGCTGACGCGCCCTGGCGCGCCCGTGACCTACGGCACCTTCACATCCAACGTCGATATGAAGTCCGGCGCGCCCGCCT
>CAZMRS010000462.1:0-1103 GCA_964568435.1 uncultured Boseongicola sp.
TGGTCGATGGGACGCTGTCTCAAGACGACAAACCGATGAGCAAAGATCAGTTGATTGCCGCGGTGAAAGACGCCGATGTTCTGGTGCCCACGGTCACCGACACCATTGACGCCGGTATTCTCGCGCAGGCAGGTGAACGCTTGAAGCTGATCGCCAACTTCGGGGCAGGGGTCGACAACATCGACGTGGCAACAGCGCGTCAGCGCGGCATCCATGTGTCGAACACACCGGGCGTTTTGACAGACGATACAGCGGACATGACGATGGCGCTGATCCTCGCGGTCACTCGGCGCATCCCGGAAGGCCTGCACGTGATGCAGAAAGGCAACTGGGACGGTTGGTCGCCAACCGCGAACCTCGGCGGTCGGGTTGGCGGGCGCCGGCTCGGTATCCTCGGCATGGGTCGTATTGGGCAGGCCGTCGCTCGACGCGCTCGCGCCTTTGGGATGGAGGTGCATTACCACAACCGCCGGCGCCTTCGCACTGAGATCGAGGAAGACCTGGGTGTGCGCTACTGGGAGAGCCTCGACCAGATGGTGAGCCGCATCGACATTCTGTCGATCAACTGTCCGCATACGCCGTCGACCTTCCATTTGATGAATGCGCGACGCCTCAATCTGATGAAGCCAACAGCCGTCATCGTGAATACCTCCCGTGGTGAAGTCATCGACGAGAACGCGCTGACGCGCATGCTGCGCTCCGGCGCGATCGCGGGTGCGGGGCTTGATGTGTTCGAACACGGCCACGAGGTGAACCCACGCCTGCGCGAGTTGCCGAATGTCGTGCTTCTCCCGCATATGGGATCGGCAACGGTCGAGGGCCGCGTCGAAATGGGCGAGAAAGTTATCATTAATATCAAGACCTTCGATGACGGGCACCGCCCGCCTGATCTGGTCGTCCCGTCAATGCTGTAAGAGGGCTACCCGATTGGTGCGCGTGTGTTTGACCCTTGGGCTTTTGGTGATCGCGGCTTGTTCCCGCCCTTTGACCCCAGCCGAGACGGATTTCGCTGAGAAGTTGTTCGGTGAGACACTGGACACCGCTCCCGCGCGCATCCTGTCCCTGCCGTATTGGGATCCGGACGCGAAAGAGGATGCTGACAT
>CAZMRS010000462.1:1141-2621 GCA_964568435.1 uncultured Boseongicola sp.
GCTTGTGTCCGAACACCGCAACCGCGCGGCGCTCAACCGCCGCAGGCTTTCGCGCTGGGCAATGCCATGCACTTCAGTGGGCCACTTCAGGGCAGCGATATGACGCTGGCCTGGCCTAAGGCGCTGAGATTCCCGCAGGCGATCATCTTTGCCCATGAGATGACCCATGTCTGGCAATGGCAGAACCGCAACTGGACAGGGTACACGCCCTGGCACGCCATTGGTGAAAGCATCCGCGAACCCGACCCTTACTTCTCGGCAACGGGTCAGTCCCCTGATTTTTTGGGCTTTGGCTATGAGCAGCAGGCTGCGACTGTCGAGGACTACGTGTGCTTTGCGTTTGCAAATCCGACCCATCCGCGACGCGCAGAGCTGCGCGCCTTGCTAGAGCCGGTGTTTCCGGTCGACGCTTTTGATGCTGCGATTGATCGGCAAGGCTTGATCCCTAACGAGTAGTGGAGCCGTCGAGGGGCTCTGCCCCGCGCCGCACTTTGTGCGACGCCCCCGGGATATTTTGACCAAGAAGAAAGGGCATCAGAACCATTGACCGGGCTCCATCAGACCAAGGTCGAGAAGCTGGCGTGAGCGCCAGGTGAATTCGGTCGAGTTGTGCCAGCGGAACGTGTCGATGGCGTGGCGGCTGGCGGGATTTGTCGTGAGCGCTTTGGCCGCCCGGAACGAAACAATCGCCGCCGTCAGATTGTGGTGCCAGGGGCAGGCGTAGGTGTTGTATTCCGGGATCGACCAGGTGTGATCCTCGTTCAGCGTGAGGCCGGGCGTTGTGCGGGCCAGGGCAATGCGATCAATCCGGCGACGTTCTTCTGGAATGTGGTCTTCGAACCGCCACCTCAGGCCGCCGTAGAAATCCAGCTGCCGCTCAAGTGCTGTTCCGTCGTCCGACTTGCGGGCGAGCGCGTAATAGCCGGACTTGTCGAGCATGGCATCGTTCAACGCGACGCCGTTCTTCGCCTGACCAAGATCGCCCGCGTAGACGTCGATGATGTAGGTGAGCATGGCTGAGCGGCGTTCTTCGCTGTGAAATGTCAGCATCTCGCCAATCGAGCGGGTTTCGCAGAACGGGTAGAACAGGAACTCGGCGTTGTAGCCGTAATAGAGCCATGTATCGTGGGGCAAAGCCTTCACAATGGTGTTCACAATCTTGGACGTAACGCCGGGGCCACGCGTTTTATGGGCGATCATAATGATGTCGTCGGAGCCGGGGGTGTTTTTCAGAAGTTCCTGAGGTGCCACAAGAATGCGTGTTTTGAACCCGCATTTGGCGAGGTGAGCGAGGCTTTCCGTCAGCGCCGACTCGTCTTCCGCAATGAGCACTGCGACCGGACCTTTGGCCTGTGTGATCTGCGGGTTTTTCACCGCTACTGTGAGGTCAACAGAGTGCATTGTGGTTCGCAAATCAAATATTGTCGCAACCTCGCATGGCGCCTTGGAGCTTGGCAAGCCGAAGCCGAGCGTGTAGGAC
>CAZMRS010000463.1:0-2602 GCA_964568435.1 uncultured Boseongicola sp.
TGACGTACACTTCGCGACCCACGCCAGAGCCGGTCACATGCGCCCCCACCTCAACGTTCGCGACATCCGCGACGCTCGAAAGCGTATAGGGCTGGGCGGCATCATAGCTGCCCTGAGACACCACAACTCCGCTATCCCATGCCGACCCCGGTACCACGTTCAACTGCCCGTTTCTCAATACCCGGCGGATTTCATAGACGTCCGTGCCCATCGCCTCCGACACATCAATCGGCGCTGAAACCTCGACACGCCGCCCGCCCAGATCAAAGCTCTCGTGATCCGAGAAGTTCGCCAATGCGCGCAACCCCTGCCGAAGCCCTTCAACTTCGTCTCCAAATGCCGCTGCGTATGTCGGCAAGTCAAAATTCCGTCGCAGGATCAATCGCTTGTCGCTCGGCAGCGAAACCGTGCCAACAAATCTCACAGGGTACTCAAAAGTCACATTTTCACTCAGAACGTAGCTGCCGTCCGGCACCAAAACACCCCGGCCCAGCGCTGCCGTATTGGCGGCGATGAAAGCATTGGTGTCATCGGTCGCACCGTCACCGACCGCCCCAAAATCACGGACATCCACCCAGTCCATCAAGACGCGATGAAAGACCGATGTCACATCTTCGATCACAACGTCATCAACACGTACAACGCCGCCTGTCGGCCCCGTCAGATCCAGTCCGAAATGCCCGTAAAGCACAGGCTCGCCCCAATAGAGATCGACACCCGTCCGCGGCCCAGCACCAACGATCGCCGAAACTTCAACGACTTCGCCATAACTTGTCAGCGTCACCGATGACCCAAATGTCGTCAGCCCGGTCACCTCGGCACCGCCCGACTGACCGGCCCAACCGGCAATCCGCACCGTCGGCAAGGCCCCCGCAATCGCCTTCACCCGCGCCGTCACCCGCAGATAGCACCCCGGCAAAATCGACGTCTCGCCAGTGTACCGCACCTTCTGAACGCTGTCGGTTTTCAACAACTCCAGACAGCTTCCAAAGTCCGTATCGCCCGGAACTACCGCCGCCGTTCCAAGTGCATCGTATGTCGTCGATCCCGGCGTCCCGTCTTCGCTCGACCAGACCGATAGCCCGTCTGCGAACGCTGGCGGCATAAAAACCAACCCGTCGGTGATTGCTTTGTTCATTCTCGCGCCTCTTCCCTAGGACGAAAGCGTCAACGCACCGCAAACGGTGCTGACCAAAGCTTTGGTCGATACGTCGCTTTCGTGATGCAGCCGGGCCAGTCCCGGCGTCGGGCTAGCGGTTTACGCGCGTTCTGTTAAACGCGCATAAACCCAGCGTACGGTGCTGAGCCTCAGGCCCCTACACCCGGCGCGCGAAGCAGCTGAACGCCATTGATGCGCCAGCCTTCGTTGGTTTCGATCATTTGGTAGTCGAGAATGTGGATATTGCCGGCCTGATCGCGGATCAGGACCTTCTGCCAAAGGTTTCCGGCAATCTCGCGCAACTCCAGGAATCGCAACTCGTCCGGACGCCAAACCATCGGATACCCATTGCGAACCATCGCCCCAAAATTGGACGGGCCGCCAAACAGCATCTGAATGTTAGGAGACGCAAACCGGTACGCTTTAACAAAATCGTCGACGCGGAATGCGTCGATCTGACCTTGAATGGTGCCCTCAATCCCCGGCTCGGATGGCAATGCATCCTGAGCAAATGTGGCACCCGTCACCCCGATGCACAAAGCCGCTGCCAAAACCAATCGACGCATTCCACGCCCCCTTCCCACTGTCCTCTCATAGGAGTCTACGGGATGGAGCGTGTTTTGGTTCTAATTTTTAGGCATTGGTACCGGGTCAGGGCCTCAGCCCAGCTCACCTGCCAGCCCACGATCGAGGAGCGCGACTGTCTCATCCACACCATAAAGCGCAATGAACCCGCCAAAGCGCGGCCCCTGCGACGCGCCCAAAAGCACCTCGTAAAGAGCCTTGAACCAATTGCGCAGCGGCTCGAACCCATGCTCCTTGCCCACGGCAAAGACCATCGATTGCAGTTCTTCCGCGTCAACTGCACCATCCCAAGCCATCAAACGAGCCCGCAAGTCTTCCAACGCCGCACGCTCTTGGTCGTCGGGCGCACGGAACTCGCGTGTCGGTGCCACGAAGTCATTGAAATAACGCACCGCAAATCCCGCGGCGGCATCCAGATCAGGATGCGTCTCAGGCGATGCCTCAGGCGCATACCGGCGGATAAAACCCCAAAGCGTTTCCTTGTCCTCGGCCCCGGACACAGACGCAAGGTTCAAGAGCATCGCGAATGGCACCACCAAATTCGACGCTGGCACGTTGTGGCCGTGAATATGGAACACCGGGTTCGCCAGACGCGCTTTCTCGTCCTGATCGGCATAGGCGCGCAGCTGCTGGTGATACTCATCCACCGCTTTCGGGATCACATCGAAATGCATCCGCTTCGCCGTTTTCGGCTTTTGGTACATGAAGTACGACAAGCTCTCGGTCGACGCATAGCTCAACCACTCATCGATCGAGATGCCGTTGCCCGTTGACTTCGAAATCTTCTGCCCGTTCTCATCCAAAAACAGCTCATACGTGAAATGCTCCGGTGCCTTCACCCCGAGGATCTCACAAATC
>CAZMRS010000464.1:0-2598 GCA_964568435.1 uncultured Boseongicola sp.
GCCCTTTCTTCGACTTTTCCATCGTCGATGAGGCGTTTCACGAAGTTTATGGCTCGCAATTCCCGCAGCAATGAAGAGTTGAAGCTGATCTCGTTGATGCGGTTCAGGATGTCGCGGGGATCTTTTGGAACCTCCTCGCGGTACAGAGGGTTTATGTTCACCACGACGAGATCGTCGGGAAGCTCAGGAGCGAAGAGCGGGAACAGAGCCGGGTTTCCTGTGTAGCCGCCGTCCCAATAGGCCTCGCCATCGATCTCAACCGCTTGTAAAAGTGTGGGCAGGCACGCGGAAGCGGCTATCGATTTCGCCGAAATTTCAGTACCTTCAAATACACGCACCTTTCCAGTGCGCACATTTGTAGCGCAGACAAAGAACGCAGGTCCGTCATTGGAGCATACGGCATCGTAATGAAACCGGCGCGCTATGGCTTCGATCGGGTTTCGGTAGAACGCGCCGTAGAGATAGGGTGAGAAGACGCGCGTCGCTGCATCGGCGAAATTGTAGGGTAGTGAGAGTTCCAGCGCTTTGCTGACCGCCCCTGCCCCAGGCCCCATACCTGTCATCCAAGTTGCAAGTTGCATGTCGCCGATGCTGCCAACGCGTTTCCACAACCAGTCCAGGTTTTCACGAGCTGCTTCAGCTCCGCCCGCGTTCAGTCCGGCTTTCAAGGCTGCGCCATTCAATGCGCCAGCGGATGTCCCAGAAATGCCCGCGATTTCAATTTCGTCATCTTCAAGCAGTCGATCAAGCACACCCCAAGTGAAGGCACCATGTGCGCCTCCGCCCTGAAGGGCCAGATTGATCCGCTTTTTCGCCACGCGTTTACTGGGATGTCCAACCGCCATCCGCGGCGATTGAGGTGCCCGTGATTTGCGCGGCCGCGTCCGAACACAAGAAGGCGACGATGCCGCCGAGTTGCTCGACGGTTACGAATTCTTTGGAAGGTTGCTTGGCAAGAATGACCTTCTCGATCGCGTCGTCTTCCGAGATGTTGTATTCCTTTGCCGTAGCCGGGATCTGTTTTTCGACCAATGGAGTCAGCACGTATCCTGGGCAAATCGCATTGGCTGTGATGGGTTCTTTTGCTGTTTCAAGAGCAACGACCTTTGTCATCCCAACCACGCCGTGTTTTGCAGTGACGTAGGCAGATTTGAAGGGGCTTGCGCGCAGGCCGTGGGCGGACGCTATGTTGATGACGCGTCCCCATCCGGCCTCTCTCATTTTCGGCAACGCCGCAGCCGTTGTGTGGAATGCCGACGACATGTTGATCGCAATGATCGCATCCCATTTCTCGACCGGAAAATCCTGAACGGCCGCAACGTGCTGGATGCCAGCGTTGTTAATGAGAATGTCGCAAGAGCCTGCCTTTTCGATCAGCGCCCGGCATTCGTCTGCTTTGGACATGTCAGCCTTGATATAGCGAGCCTCGACACCGAATTCGTTGGCGATGTCTTTTGCAAGTTGATGGTCTTCGTCGTTATCCGTGAAGGAGTTCAGGACCACGTTCGCGCCAGCTTCCGCAAGACTTTTGGCGACCCCGAGGCCAATCCCGGAGTTGGAGCCTGTGATGACGGCAGTTTTTCCCTTGAAAGACATAGATGCGAGGTCCTTTTTGCTGGCGCAGCATGCGTGTTGCGGCGCAGCATATCTGGCTTGTCGCGCCAGTGCTACTTAGAAATCCCGGTTTCCGTAGGCCTCGAGCGCGCGATTGCGTCCGACATCGAGCGGGACGACTGGCTCGGGGTAGCGGTCAGTTGGCGATAGGTTCCAGCTTTCAGGGATCGCTTCGAAATAGGAGAGTGAGGTTTCGGACGGAGTGCGATGCCCTTCCGCTATCCATGCTCGCGAGTAGGCACCGTCTTTATCGAATCTCTCCAGCTGCGTGTCAGGATTGAAAACGCGGAAATAGGGTGCTGCATCTGGTCCAGACCCCGCAGTCCATTGCCAACCCATAGCGTTTGATGCCGGGTCCCAGTCGGTGAGGCAGTGTTCGAACCACTTTTGACCGATGCGCCAATGTGTCATCAGATGTTTTGTCAGATAGCTGGCCACGTTCATGCGTGCGCGGTTATGCATTTGTCCGGTGACGTACATCTCGCGCATCGCGGCATCCACGAAACAAATACCGGTGCGACCTTGTTTCCAAGCCAGAACGGATGGAGAGTTTTCCTCATCTTGCCAAGGAAAGCTATCCCAACCCTTTCGCCAGTTATCGTTGACGATGTGGGGTGTGTGCCAGATTAGGTGGTAGGCAAACTCGCGCCAGACGACTTCTTTAACGAAATGCTCGGCACCCTTTTTTCCCTCTTCCATCGCGCGATGGCCCGTGTGCCAAAGGAGACGTGGTGAGATCTCGCCCCAAGCGAGGTTTTCGCTCAGACCGGATGTGGCATCTTCGGCCGGATAGTCGCGCCGTTCCTTGTAGGTATGGATTTGATTTTTGGCGAAGGCGTCGAGCCTCTCCAATGCTCGGTCTTCTCCGAGCCGCAGATGGTGGCGGACGACGTTAGCTCCGCGCTGCATAGCGCGCTCCAGGTGCCATCCTTTTGGGTCGTCCGAAGCTGGCCAGGCGGAAGGTGTTGGGAGTGTATCTGGTCG
>CAZMRS010000465.1:0-2596 GCA_964568435.1 uncultured Boseongicola sp.
GTCTCAAGAAATGAAGGTGCCACGTCTGCACCGCCGATCAGAAAACGTATGTTTTATGATGCCAGCCGCCGCAGTATGGTGGAGGCAGAGGAAGTCTCGCGTGAGACCCTTTCACCTGGCGAGTATATTGATGGTCCAGCCGTCATTACCGAGCAGGAAACGACCACCATCGTGACATCGGCATTTCGGGCGACAGGGCAGGGCGACGGAAGTCTTCTTCTGTCCCGAAAGGAGGTCGCGTCGTGACCGAACCCACCAGCATCGATTTCCAGATCATGTGGAACCGTCTGATTGCCGTCGTTGAAGAACAGGCAACGACGTTGATCCGTACCGCGTTCTCAACGTCCGTCCGCGAGGCGGGCGATCTCTCTGCAGGCCTTTTCGACCGTCAAGGGCGCATGATCGCTCAAGCCGTCACCGGGACGCCGGGCCACGTCAACGCGATGGCCGAAAGCGTGACTCACTTTGTTCGTGAAATAGGCGCACAAGACATGTTCGAAGGCGATGTTCTAATCACGAACGACCCTTGGATGGGCACCGGCCACCTTCACGACATCACCGTCGTCTCGCCGGTGTTTCGCAAAGGCACTCACGTCGGATTTTTTGCCTGCACGGCGCACGTCGTCGATGTCGGTGGTCGCGGCTTCGGGCCTGACGGCAACGAAGTCTATGAAGAAGGGTTGCTCATCCCTATTATGAAGTTTGCGGAACGTGGGACGGTTTCTAAAGACCTCGTCCGCATGATCCGAGCGAACGTTCGCACTCCCGATCAGACCGTCGGTGATATTTATTCTCTTGCTGCCTGCAATGAGGCTGGCGAACGCCGCCTGCAGTCGATGCTGGACGAGTTCGACATTGATGATATCGACGGTTTGTCCAACTTCATTATTGAAACCAGCCGCAAGGCCACGCACGCCGCGATTGCAGCGGTGCCGGACGGCACCTTCGCGAACACAATGTCCGTCGATGGCTACGAAGAACCTGTCCTAATGGCCGTTCGCCTCGACATCAGTGGCGACACACTCCTTGCAGACTTTGACGGTACCAGCAGATCCAGTCGCTTTGGTGTGAACTGTCCCGAAGTCTACACCCGCGCCTATGCCTGCTACGGCCTCAAGTGCGCGATCGCGCCTGAAGTGCCGAACAACACCGGCTCACTTGAGCCATTCCGCATTACGGCACCTGAAGGATGCATTCTGGCGGCCAAGCGTCCCGCGCCTGTGTCGGTCCGACACGTCATGGGGCATCTCGTGCCCGACGTCGTTCTTGGGGCGTTGCACAAGGCACTGCCAAACACAGTGCCTGCCGAAGGCGCCTCCGCGCTTTGGAACATCCAAATCTCGACGCGTGCCAGCGATCCAAGCAGCAACTTGCCCGACCACGAGGTCTTGATGTTCAACTCCGGCGGAACCGGTGCGCGACCAACGCTCGACGGTCTTTCGGCAACCGCTTTCCCTTCCGGTGTATCGACAATGAGCGTCGAAGCCACCGAACACGTCGGCCCCATCACAGTTTGGCGCAAAGACCTCCGCCAAGGCTCCGGCGGAGCGGGCGCGCAAAGGGGTGGTTTGGGCCAAACCATCGAAATCGAAGCCCGCGACGGATACGATTTCTATTTCAACGCTATGTTCGACCGCGTCAAAAACCCCGCCCGTGGCCGTGACGGCGGACTGCCCGGGGGAGAGGGGCGTGTCGAACTTGCAGACGGGACTAAGCTTCGATCCAAAGGTCGGCAGTTGATCAGGAATGGTCAAAGGCTCAAACTGAGCCTGCCCGGCGGCGGCGGATATGGATCACCGAAAGATCGCGATCCGGGGCTGGTCGCCATGGACCTCGACGCAGAACTGATCACAGAAGAACAAGCAAAATCCGACTACGGACAGGACAACGAAAATGACTGACAAACCAATTGCACTCATCTCCGGCGCGGCTCAGGGTATCGGCTTGGCGTGCGCCGAAGCGCTGGCAGAAGACGGCTTCAAAGTGATCCTTGCCGATATCAAGGATAGCGTCGTTGACACGGCCGAGAAACTTGGCGGTGTCGGTTACGTCTGCGACTTCGGCGACGCCGACGCGATCCTTGGTCTGTTCGACACGATCGAAGCCGAGCACGGACCTGTGTCTGCGCTGGTCAACAACGCCGGCATTGCCATGCCAGGCGATTTTCTAAGCTACGATCTGGAAAGCTTCGACACTGTACTTGGGCTGAACCTTCGCGGGGTTTTTGTCGCCATGCAAAGGGCTGCTAAAACCATGGTCGACAAGGGGATCGAAGGCGCGATCGTCAATATGTCGTCGATCAACGCGCAGGTCGCCATCCCGGCAATCCCTGCCTACTGCGCCTCAAAAGGCGGCGTCATGCAACTTACCAAGGTGGCTGCGCTGTCCCTCGCCAAGAACAATATCCGCGTCAACGCCGTCGGACCGGGCTCCATCGATACCGAGATGATGGCAGGCGTGAATGCAAATCCAGAGGCGCTCAAAGTGGCGATGTCGCGCACTCCTTTGGGGCGGCCTGGTACCGCACGGGAAATCGGCGATGTTGTTGCCTTCCTTTGCTCAAAGAAATCTAGCTACGTCACAGGCGAGACCATCT
>CAZMRS010000466.1:0-2588 GCA_964568435.1 uncultured Boseongicola sp.
ATTGAGGGACAGCTAGACAACCAAGAGGCGCATGCGGAAAGGGGGTTGAGGCATTGAGGAAAGAGCGATCGCTTAAGTGTCCAAGCTGCCTTTTCCCGCGATTCTAGATTTCACCTTTGGTCGCGAAGCGAGGATGAGCCATCCAAGAAATGCATCGCGCCGCGCATTCAACGGGATCGATAACCTCAGTCGAGAGTTTGCTCCTAACCGCATCGACAACTTCTACCATGCCGGCACAGCCAAGAATGATTGCGGAGATACCATCTTCTTGTTCGGCTTCCAGCGCCTCCTCCGCAATAACGCTGCCAGCGTGGCTGGTGTTGGTTTCCAATTCCAGAACCGGGATTTCCGAGGCACGGACTTTTGACAATATGCGTTGTAACCCATGTCTCTCAATATTTGACTGAATGATTGGCTTTGAGACTGAAAGAGTCGTCACGACGCTAAATCGCCAGTTTCTGAGGGCCGCATAGTGATAGGATGCCTGGCCAATGCCGATCACCGGGCAATCTGCAATCACTGCGGCCTCGTCCAAAGCGGTGTCATCAAAGCACCCAATAATGATGCCATCAGCGCCCTGCGAGGACGCTTGCTGGACCAACTTGAGCAATGGTGCGCGCGCAGCTTCTCCGTCGGTGACGCCTTGAATAGCAGGAGGGCCATCATGCGAGGTCCAGCCCTCGAACGCCAACTCGGGGGCTGACCTGCGTGCCTGGGCGAGCATGGCGTCTGTCATTGAGCGCGTGCTGTTGGGGTTTATGATGATCACCGCCATCAGATCATGCCCTTGCCCGCATCCGAGCCTTGTCGCGCGCGACGTCGGTTCAGCAACCAAACCACAATCAGGAAGACCCCGATCACAAGTAGCGAGAACACGGTCGTCAACGTTCCTAAAGCGAAGAGAACTGGCGTGGTGACGTTGGTGGTCATGCCGAAGATCTCGAGCGGAAGCGTGTTGTAGCTGCCGGAGGTCAGCAAAGTTCGGGCGAATTCGTCGTAGCTGAGCGTGAAGCCGAAGAGAGCAACTCCGATCAGTGAAGGCGCGATAATAGGAAGTACTACATGACGGATGACCTGCCACGAGCTTGCGCCCAGATCGCGGGCGGCTTCCTCGTAGGAGCCGTCAAAGCGATTGAACACGGCGAACATGATCAATAGGCCAAAGGGGAGCGTCCAAGTCAGCTGCGCGCCAAAGCCGGAGCTGGACCAATGCACAGGCAGTCCGGACTGCGACCAGATGAGACCAACGCCCAGAGAGATCAGGATCGAGGGGATCACCAGAGATGTGATGATCAGATAGAACAGAACCGTGGAGCCTGCAAAGCGTTTGCGAAACGCCAAACCGCCCATGACAGAGACCACGACAGTTGCGATCATCACCATTAGCCCCAACACGAGTGAGCGGCTGAATGATCCCCATATGTCGCCCACTGCTTGTTGTTCGAACAGGTCACGGAACCAATGCAGCGAAACGCCACGCATCGGGAAGGTTAGCCCGCCGCCGGGGCCCTGGAACGACAGAATGCCGATAGTGACAGTGGGGCCATATAGAAACACAAGAAACAGCACGAAAAAGGCGGTGAGGATATAAAAGGATTTGGGACGCGGCTCCATCATCAAAGTTCCTTGCGGATATCGACGAAGCGAAGAAGCGTTCCGATCAGGATAAGGACCGTGACCAGCAGGATCACCGCGGTCGCCGACGCAGACGGATATTGCAGCAAGGCGATGTCGTTCTGAATCAGGCGCCCCATGTTGGCGGATTGACTACCTGACATGAAACGCACCGTGATGAAATCGCCCATTACAAGTGCCACGACAAAGACTGTTCCGATCATGATCCCCGGTTTGGTCAGCGGAATGATCACATGCCAAAGCGTCTGCCAACCAGTCGCCCCCGCGTCTACCGCCGCCTCGATCAGCGATTTGTCGATCCGCATCATGGTGTTGAAGATGGGGACGACCATGAACAGCGTGTAGAGATGCACGAAGGCGAGGATGACGCTGAAGTCGCTGAAAAGCAGCCATTCAAGCGGTTCATCGATGACACCCATGGAGATTAGCGTCGAATTGGCGATCCCATTGCGCCCCAGAAACGGGATCCAAGAGATCATGCGTATAATGTTCGAGGTCAGAAACGGAATCGTGCAGAGCAGGAAAAGCGCAATTTGCCAGGTCAGGCTGCGTACGTGAAAGGCTAGGTAATAGGCCACCGTAAAGCCGATCAACAGCGTGAAGACCCACGTAATCAGGGCGTACTTGAATGTGTTCAGGAAGACCCGGTACGTCACATCCGAGGTCAGCAGGAATTCGTAGTTATCGAATAGAAATGCTGGGTAGATCGACCACTCTGTCGCGCCCCAGAAGCTGACCACAACGATCATCACAATCGGAGCGACAAGGAAAATCAGCAACACCAAGGACAACGGCGAAGCCAAGAGCCAGCCTATGACTGTATTGTTTCGCAAACTTGCTACTGCCGTCTTTTTTGAAGGTCTGTGTGCCGAAGGGCCGAAGCCCTCCGGCGTGCATCGCTTATGCTGCGATGAACTCGTTCCACTTGCGGACCATGTACAGGGTCTCGTGAT
>CAZMRS010000467.1:0-2577 GCA_964568435.1 uncultured Boseongicola sp.
AAGGTCAAACCTTGGCCTGATGATGAAAGAGGGTCTGCTGAAGGAAAACATTGACGGTGAGGCGCTAGAATGGGCGTACCGTCGATTGTCCATGCGACGTGAAGCGCGCAAGATCCTCATGGTGATCTCGGACGGCGCTCCGGTGGATGATTCCACGCTCTCCGTCAACCCTGCGAACTTCCTTGAGAAGCATTTGCGCGACGTGATTACGATGATCGAAAAGCGCAAGGCGGTGGAACTTCTTGCAATTGGCATCGGCCACGATGTGACGCGGTACTATGGCCGCGCAGTGACGATCACGGATGTTGAGCAATTGGCCGGCGCTATGACCGAGCAATTGGCTGCCCTTTTTGATGCGAACCCGCGCTCGCGGGCGCGCATGATGGCCGCGAAGAAAGCCGTTTAATGTTCCAATCGTTTTCGGCGACATCTTCACCTGAACAAGGCCCGCCAAGGCTTACAGCCCTTCGCGAAAAAATGGCGGAAGCCGGTGTTGATGCGTTCCTTGTGACCCGCGCGGATGCGCATCAGGGCGAATATGTTGCGCATTGTGATGAACGTTTGGCCTGGCTCACGGGTTTCACGGGGTCAGCCGGATTTGCCGCCATTACTCAGGACATTGCGGGTGTCTTTATCGACGGGCGTTACCGCCTGCAGGTTCGCCAACAAGTGGCAAACGTATATACACCCGTGCATTGGCCAGAAACGCGCCTGAGCGACTGGCTGATCGACAACATGGCGAGCGATGCAAGAGTGGGGTTTGATCCTTGGTTGCACACGGTAAAGGAAGTGCGAGCCCTTTCAAAAGCGCTTTCGGAGAAGGGCATCTCTCTCGTCGCGACCGACAACATGGTCGATTCTATTTGGGAAGACCGACCTGATCGCCCTCGCGAACCTCTGATGGTCCACGACGAAAAAATCGCCGGGGAAAGTAGCGCATCCAAGCGCAAGCGCCTGGCCGATGGCCTAAGGTCGGCCGGACATTCTGCGGCTGTGCTGACGTTGCCGGACTCGATTTGTTGGCTCCTGAATGTTCGAGGTGCAGACATCCCGCGAACGCCTTTGGCGCAAGGGTTTGCCATCCTGAGAGCTGACGCTTCAGTTGCGTTTTTCACGAATGCGACCGCGGACCAAGAAGTGCTCACGCATCTTGGCGATGCCGTCGAGCTCCTGCCCTATCACGGCCTTTTGGATGCGTTGAATAACCTGGAAGGCAGTGTCCTGATTGACCCCTCGACAGCACCCGAGGCTGTTCGGCGCGCGCTCGCAGAGCTGCCCGACGTAGCAATCGCCGAAGGTGCCGAGCCTTGCGTCTTGCCCAAAGCGCGCAAAACAGACGCAGAGATCGCCGCCACCAAGGAAGCACATTTGCGGGACGGCGCGGCGATGGTCGAGTTTCTGTCGTGGTTTGACAAGACCGCACCAGGCGGCGGCGTCACCGAGATTAGTGCTGCCAAGGCACTAGAGGGATTTCGGCGCGCGACCAACGCGTTGCATGATATTTCGTTCGATACCATCTCCGGCGCCGGCCCGAACGGCGCGATCGTGCACTATCGCGTGACCGAAGGTACAAACCGGGCCGTTCAGAACAACGAGCTGTATCTCGTTGATTCTGGTGGGCAATATATCGATGGCACCACTGACATCACCCGCACAGTCGTCGTTGGCGAAGCCTCGGAAGAGCAGAAAGACTGCTTTACACGCGTCTTGCAGGGTATGATCGCAATCTCAGTAGCGCGGTTCCCGCGCGGCGTCTCAGGCCGGGATTTGGACGCATTGGCGCGCGCGCCCCTTTGGCGGGTCGGACGCGACTACGATCACGGCACCGGTCACGGTGTTGGCGTTTTCATGGCTGTCCATGAAGGTCCGCAGCGGTTGTCACGTATTTCCGAGGTTCCGCTTGAACCGGGGATGATGCTCTCAAATGAGCCGGGATATTACCGCGAGGGTGCGTTTGGTATCCGTATCGAAAACCTGATCGTTGTGCGCAAAGCACCTGACTTGGGCGACCTACGCGATCAACTGAGCTTTGACACACTGACATGGTGCCCAATTGACCTACGCCTCGTGGATGCTTCTTCGTTGGCACCTTTCGAGCGTGAGTGGCTGAACGATTACCATGCACAAGTGCGCGACAAACTCGCCTCGCGCGTCTCTGCCGACGCCCAGGACTGGTTGACTGCGGCGACACGCCCTATCTAAGCAAGAAGAAAAGACACCGCGCTGCTATTCGGCGTCGGGACCGAAAGGACATCACCATGGCGGACCACATTACCATCAAGCAGGCCAATGGCACTTGGACAGTTCGCGCGGGCGGTGCAGTGCTTGCGGAAAGCGAAAACGCATTGGAGCTGAAAGAAGGATCTTACGGTCCGGTCATCTATTTTCCGCGTGATGACATTGCAATGGCGTTTCTTGATGATTCCGAGAAGACAAGCCATTGCCCCTACAAAGGTGATGCCAGCTACTTTTCAATCGTCACAAAGAGCACGACGATTAAGGACGCGGCTTGGAGCTATGAGACCCCGAAGGAAGGCGTAGAAGCCATCGCCGGCCATTTGGCGTTTTATGAAAGCG
>CAZMRS010000468.1:0-2574 GCA_964568435.1 uncultured Boseongicola sp.
CCTCGTCGCGGAAACATGGCGCGATCTGAAAGTATTTGTCGAAGCCAGAGACCATAAGTAGCTGTTTGAACTGCTGCGGCGCCTGCGGCAGCGCGTAGAACTTGCCCGGATGCAGACGTGACGGCACAAGGAAATCGCGCGCACCTTCAGGGGAAGAGGCTGTAATGATCGGCGTCTGGAACTCGCGGAAATTGCTGTCCCACATGCGCTTGCGGATCGACGCCACAACGTCAGACCGAAGCTTCATGTTCTCCTGCATGGCGTCACGGCGCAGGTCGAGAAAACGGTACTTCAGGCGCGTTTCTTCCGGGTACTCTTGGTCACCAAAGACGATCAGTGGCAGTTCTTCAGCAGAACCCAGAACTTCCATATCCCGAATAAAGACCTCCACTTCGCCGGTCGGAATCTTCGGGTTCACAAGATCGGCGTCGCGCGCCTTAACGTTGCCATCAATGCGGATGCACCACTCGGATCGCACCTTTTCAACCTCGTTGAAAACAGGGCTGTCAGGGTCACAAAGCACCTGAGTGATGCCGTAGTGGTCGCGCAAGTCGATGAACAGCACACCCCCGTGGTCACGGATGCGGTGAACCCATCCCGCAAGGCGGACGGTTTGCCCTACGTGGGCGGCGTTCAGTTCGGCGCAGGAATGGCTGCGATAAGCGTGCATCTTGGTCCCCTTCAAGGGCGGTATCGGAAAGTTCGGGCCGATACACATGGAAGGCGCGCAGAAGTCAAGCACCGAGCCTGTCACTCTACCGACACTCCACCCAAAAAACATAAGACGCTGGGGCGAAAAGAATGGTTCGTGGGCACTGATCTCAACAGGATCGGGCAAGCACAAGCAGGCACTCAAATGTTGAAACTGACCGATACACAAGACCGCGTCGTTGAGTTCGTGCTGCTCATTGCGTTTTTCCTGATGATCCGAACTTTGTACGCCGTGCCACCTTCAGATGATCTGCGTGCGCTCTGGATGGCCGGACGATTTTTCTCTGAAGGTGCCGACTCGGTCTATGCAATTTCGGACGGGGTGTTTCGAATGACGCCGCCACCGATATGGGTCGAAACCTATATCGCCGAAGGGATCGAGCGCCCGGCCTATCCATTCATTTACCCGCCCCTTTGGGCTTGGGCGGTCAGTCAGCTCACCAACGTGATGACATTCGAAACATTTCGGGGCGCGTTTGCGATACTTAATGCGGCCGCCATGTGTGGATGCTTCTACCTCGCTTCAAGAATGGCGCGCGGCGCCCTACCGCGTACGGCGTACATGGCGATCAGCTTGCTCCTGGTTCTGGGTCTGGGTTCAATGGTGGCAGTTCTGCCGCTTTCGGAAAATCAGCCGCAAATCCTGGTATCATTCCTTATTCTACTTGCAATTGAGCGCGACCGCGCCGGCCGTCCGTGGATCGGCGGCGCATCTATGGCCGTGGCAGCAGCCCTAAAGCTCTATCCGGTACTCTTTGCCATACTCTGGCTTGCGGCTGGAAAGAAACACGCCGCCGCCGCCTTCACTTTGGTCGGGGCGACTTTGGGATTGGCGTCGTTGGCTGTGGGGGGATGGGGCATGCACCTTATCTTCTTATCTGAAGTCAGCGCCATCTCGAAAAGCGTACTTGTCCTTATACCGAACGTGACCCTGGATGTCCTGGTTGCCTCACTCACTCTCGACCTCCCGAACCTCCCCCGCGTATCAACCGAAGTTACAGGGGGGATCACGAGTTGGTCAGTCTACACGAAACCGGTTTGGTGGACGATTATGAACACCGCTCTTCAAGCGACAGTGTTCGGGCTTTGCGTCGCCCATGTGATCCGCAACGGCCTTGAGGACGTCGCCATTTGGCCGGTCATTTTTGTAGCTTTAGCCTACGTGTTACCACTCAGCTGGCTCTACCACTACCTACCAGCGTTTGCGTTCCTTCCAGCACTCGTCTCGCGCCTGGGATGGAGAGCTGGCACCTATGTCGCGTTTATCCCTGCGATAGCGACAAGCTCTGCATTCTTTTTGTTCTTGAATACCTACCCAGCTGCCAAAATCGCCTCCACATTTGTTCTCAGCATCGGGCTTCTGGCGATTGCCGCGGGTTTTCTTTGGGCACTCAGGCGCATCAACTAGAAACCACCCTTGCACCCAGCCGCTCAATCCCTATAACGCACGACAATTTGCGTGACTTGAGGGAAATGGCCCATGCCGAAGAGAACCGACATTCAGTCGATTATGATCATCGGAGCGGGACCTATCGTCATCGGACAAGCCTGCGAATTCGACTACTCGGGTGCTCAGGCCTGTAAGGCGCTGCGCGAAGAAGGTTATCGAGTCATCCTCGTCAACTCGAACCCTGCGACGATTATGACCGACCCGGAACTGGCCGACGCAACCGACATCGACCCCATCACCCCCGAAGTTGTTGCCAAGATCATCGAGAAAGAGCGCCCCGACGCGCTCCTCCCGACAATGGGTGGCCAAACGGGCCTCAACACCTCGCTCGCGCTAGAAGAAATGGGCGTGCTCGAAGAATTCGGCGTCGAGATGATCGGCGCGACCCGCGACGCCATCGAAATGGCCGAAGA
>CAZMRS010000469.1:0-2565 GCA_964568435.1 uncultured Boseongicola sp.
CGATCTCATTGAACGTTGCAGTTACGGCACCCGAGCCGACGTTTTCGATCAGCGCCGACACTGATGACGCGTGACACAGTCGCGTGCAGTGGTCGACGTTGTTATGCCCAAAGCCTTGCCGGATAAATTTCTGAAACAGATACGCTTCTTCATTGGTACATTTGGCTGATCCAAAGCCTGCGACTTCGCTCCCTCTACCCCGAAGTCCTGCCGCCGCGAAATCGAGCGCTTCGTCCCATGTCGCTTCGCGGAAATGCGTCAACAAATTGCCTGGATCAACATTCAACCCCTTCGCCGGGGCGTCCTCGCGGCGGATGAGCGGTTTCGTTAGCCGATGCGCGTGGTGGATGTAATCGTATCCAAAACGCCCTTTTACACAAAGCCGCCCTTCATTGGCAGGTCCGTTGATGCCTTCGACATATTTGACCCTACCATCTTTGACCTTGATCGAGATCTGACATCCCACGCCACAAAAGGCGCAGACGCTCTCGATCTCCTCATCATAATCCGCGCGGTCGCCAACTTGCTGATCATCCACCACAGACGACGGCATCAACGCGCCGGTCGGGCAGGCCTGAACACATTCTCCACAAGCGACGCAGGTGCTTTCCCCCATGGGATCGGCAAAGTCGAATGTCGGGTAGGCATCGTGACCCCGCCCGGCCATACCGATCACATCATTGACCTGCACCTCGCGGCAGGCTCGGACACACAAACCACATTGAATGCAAGCATCCAGATTGACCGACATAGCCACATGACTGTCATCCAGCAGTGGGATGCGGCCCTCTTCGAGCTTGGGAAAGCGGCTTTCCACGACACCATTGAGGTCAGCCATCTCCCAGAGGTGGGCAGACTTGTCGTGGGCTTCTTCACGCTCAGGTTGGTCCGCGACCAACATCTCTACCACCATTTTTCGAGCGGCCTCGGCCCGGGCGGAATTTGTGGTGACAACCATTCCTTCCGACGGTTCCCGAATGCAAGAGGCAGCCAGTGTGCGCTCGCCCTCAATCTCGACCATGCAGGCGCGGCAGTTGCCATCGGGCCGATACCCCGGCGCGGGCTTGTGACACAAATGCGGAATCACCAGTCCCCGACCATTGGCGGCTTCCCAGATCGTTATACCGGCAGGCACGGTCACCTCTTTGCCGTCCAGCGTGAAGGTGACGTGGTCCACCTCTCCTCCGTCCATCTCAGATCTCCTCCGGGAAGTGTTTCATGGTCAGACGGATCGGATTCGGCGCAGCTTGCCCCAGACCGCAGATACTGGCATCCACCATCGCCTGGCTAAGCTCCTCCAGAAGGCCCTGATCCCATTGCTCGACCTGCATCAGCTTGACAGCCTTCTCGCAACCCACCCTGCAAGGCGTGCATTGCCCGCACGACTCATCCTCGAAGAACCGCAGCATATTGAGCGCCGCGTCGCGCACCTTGTCGTGATCACTAAGGATCACGATCGCCGCCGAACCGATGAATGTGCCATGCGCCTGCAATGTGTCAAAATCCATGGGCACATCATTTAGCGTCGCGGGCAATATCCCCGCCGACGGACCGCCTGGCTGGTAGGCCTTAAAAACATGACCTTCCGCCATGCCGCCGGCGGCGTCGATGATATCAAGAATTGTCGAGCCAGCGGGCAATAGGTAGACACCAGGCTTAGCCACGCGACCAGATATCGAGTACGACCGCAATCCGGTACGCCCGTTCTTTTCAACCGAATTCAGAACCTCCGGCCCGTCGCGGCAAACCTTCGCAACCCAGAACAGCGTTTCCACGTTGTGTACCAAGGTCGGCTGACCAAAGATCCCAACCTGCGCAACAAAAGGTGGTCGATGCCGCGGCAAACCCCGCTTGCCCTCGATGCTTTCGATCATCGCGCTTTCTTCGCCGCATATGTAGGCCCCTGCCCCACGCCGCAGATCAATGTAGCCAGGCTCAACGATGCCAGCTTTTTCAAGTGCTTCAATCTCTTTGGCGAGAATGTGCAGCACCGCAGGATACTCGTCCCGCATGTAAATGAAGCAAGTCTCGGCCTCGACAGCCCACGCTGCGATTAACATGCCTTCAAGAAACAGATGTGGCGTGCGCTCGAGGTAGTAACGATCTTTGAATGTGCCGGGTTCACCCTCGTCGCCATTTACCGCCAGATAGCGAGGGCCAGGATTGGCCCGCACAAAACCCCACTTTTTGCCAGACGGAAAACCGGCCCCGCCCAAACCGCGCAGACCCGACGCTAACACATTTTCTTGCACCGCTTCCCAATCGCCGTTGGCGCGCAGGTTTTCGAGAGTCTCATAGCCGCCGTCAGCACGGTAAGCGGGGAAACCTTCATAGTTGGGGATTTCGGCGTGGGTGTGGCCATTTGCGATGGCCGCTTCTACCTTCTCAATTGTAGCTTGATCAATGTGATGGTGACCTAGCTCCAAAACCGGCGCCGTATCGCAGCGGCCCATGCAGGGCGCGCGCAAAACGCGTACCTGTGTCGGGTCCAGTCCATCTTCCAACGCGGCCCGCAACTGTTGTGCGCCTGCCAATTCACAAGATAACGAATCGCAGACTCGAATG
>CAZMRS010000470.1:0-2564 GCA_964568435.1 uncultured Boseongicola sp.
GCTGTCGGGGTGATTGGACCCACTCGCCTCAACTATGGCCGCATCGTCCCTATTGTTGACTACACCGCCCAATTAGTCGGGCGCCTGATTTCTGATCGAGGCCAAGGATGAACGACCAAGAAGAAAAGAAACCCATGGCAGAAGAAGACCTGATCGATATCGACAGCCTGGAAGCCCTTGAAGACCCGGATATTGATGAGCGTCTGAGAGAGCTCGAAGAAGAACGCGACGAATTCAAAGATAAATTCATGCGCGCCCTGGCCGATGCCGAAAACGCAAGAAAACGTTCGGACCGTGACCGTCGCGAAGCTGAGCAATATGGTGGCTCCCGGTTGGCGCGCGACCTGCTCCCTGTTTTCGACAATATGCGTCGAGCCATCGATGCGATCCCCGAGGAAAACCGGGAAGCCAATGCGGCCGTGATCGAAGGCGTTGAGCTGACCATGCGCGAGCTCATTAGTGTCTTTAAAAAGCATGGAATCGAACCGATTTCCCCGGAAGTCGGCGACCGCTTTGATCCTCAGCTGCACGAAGCAATGTTCGAAGCGCCCCTGCCGGGCACGAAAGCCGGCGAAATCATTCAAGTGTCGGCGGACGGTTTTATGCTGCACGACCGCTTGTTGAGGCCCGCCAAAGTCGGCGTCAGCTCTAACCCTAGCTCTTAAGCGCATCTTTCAGATCATAAAGTACCTGGAGCGCTTCCCGCGGGGTCATTTCGTCGGGGAGCAACTCGCCCAGTTTCGTCTCTATTTCGGACGTTTTCGCCGGTTTCTGGGCAACCGGTGACGGAGTAGCCGCAAACAGTGGAAGATCATCGATGAGGGCCTTTGCTGTGGGCCCGCCTTCCCGCTCGCCTTTTTCCAGCGCCTCTAGAACGACCCGCGCGCGCTCGACAACTTGCGGCGGTAGGCCCGCAAGCTTGGCGACCTGTACGCCGTAGCTCCGATCCGCCGCGCCGCGCCGCACTTCGTGCAGGAAAATCACGTCGCCGTCCCACTCCTTGACGGCCACTGTCGCGTTCTCAACCCCATCCATTTTGTCGGCCAGTTGGGTCATTTCGTGATAATGCGTGGCAAACAGCGCTCTGCATCCATTCACGTCGTGCAGATGCTCCAACGTTGCCCAGGCAATGCTCAAACCATCATAGGTGGCCGTACCGCGACCAATCTCATCCAAAATGACCAAAGCGCGATCGTCCGCTTGATTGAGAATAGCTGCAGTTTCGACCATCTCGACCATGAACGTCGACCGTCCGCGGGCCAAATCGTCTGCCGCGCCTACACGGCTGAACAATTGACTAACAAGGCCAATATGTGCGGTTTTCGCCGGAACAAAGCTTCCAGCCTGGGCCAAAAGCGCGACCAAGGCGTTCTGCCTTAAGAAGGTCGATTTACCAGCCATATTCGGTCCGGTAAGCAGCCAAATTGACCCCGCCGCCTCGCCGGAAAGATCGCAGTCGTTCGCAATGAACGGAGCGCCTTCGACTTTCAGAGCGTGTTCGACCACTGGATGTCGCCCGGCATCGATCTCAAATCGACGGCTGTCATCAACAACGGGCCGTGCCCAATTCTCGGATCGCGCGAGGCTTGCCAATCCGGTGACAACATCCAGTTCTGCCAATGCGCGCGCGCAGTCTCCGAGAGCGCTCGAAACGCTCAAAATAGCGGTCTTTAGCCTTTCATAGAGACGTTTCTCGATTTCCAACGCTCTTGCGCCGGCGTTGAGGATCCTGGTCTCCATGTCCGATAGTTCGACAGTGGTGAAGCGAACAGCGTTCGCGGTCGTCTGCCGATGGATGAAGGTTTCGGAAAATGGCGCGGAAAGCATTTTGTCGGCATGCGTTGCCGGTGTCTCGATAAAGTACCCAAGCACGTTGTTGTGTTTGATCTTCAGAGACGTCACGCCAGAAGCCTCGACATATTGCGACTGAAGCCCGGCAATGACGCTTCGTCCTTCGTCACGCAGCGTTCGCGCTTCGTCTAAATCCTCGTCGAAACCTTGCGCGATGAAGCCGCCGTCACGCGCCAAAAGCGGTGGCTCTGCAACAAGCGCGCTTTCAAGCAGTTCCGATAGTTCGTCAAAGCCGATCAGAGAACTCGACAATTCATTCACTAATTCGGGCATTTCATCGGAAATCTGGCCCGATATGACCTCCGCTTGAGCAATTCCGCTTCGAATAGCGGCAATGTCCCGTGGTCCACCGCGATCGAGAGACAGCCGCGACATGGCCCGATCCATATCAGGACACTTGCGAAACGAGTCGCGCAGCGCTTCGCGGAAATCGGCGTCATCCACTGCGTGTTGAACGGCATCGTGCCTAAGTGCGATGACAGTCAGGTCGCAAGACGGGGCAGAAATACGTCGCTCAAGCAAGCGGCCGCCGGCAGCAGTTACGGTTCGGTCAATCGTGGCCAACAAGGACCCCTGGCGCCCACCCGACAAAGCTTGCGTCAGCTCGAGGTTCCGACGTGTCGCAGCGTCGATCTGCATGGTGCCGCCACTCAATTCCCGGATCGGCGGTCGCAGAAGCGGCAACTTCCCTTTCTGGGTAAGCTCCAGATAGT
>CAZMRS010000471.1:0-2555 GCA_964568435.1 uncultured Boseongicola sp.
ATCCGGGACTTCGCCGCGGCGTGCATGAAAGGCGCGTTCGGTGCCTGGCGGCTGCTCCTTGCGTAACTGGCCCAATCGTCCGCGACTTTCTCGGCGATTGCGCTGACAACTCGGTTTCCCCAACAAATGACTGGACTAAGCGCATTTCGAGCGTGTGCGGGTTCGGCGACGCACCCCGCGTCGCATGTCTCCGTCCGGCTTCCCGGGCTTGCCGCGGCGCGGGGCGCCGGATGGATCAGCATGGATCACCACAGGAGACACACATGAGATTATCAAAAACAAAGACTGCGGCGAGCAAATCGAAGAAAGCCCGCCTCGAAGGGCTGCTTGGCCGCCCACGAAGCGCCACAGTCGGGCAACTTCAGAAGGCGCTGGACTGGCAACTGTATACCATCAGGGCCGCCATTTCCTGCCTCAGGAAGGACGGAACTGAAATCACAGTCGACCGCAGCGGAAAGACACCGGCCTATCGGATCGACGCCGTCACACGAGCGGGCGCTGAGGGCCATAGGAGAATGGAGGAGCTCTAATCGTGTAAGTGACTTGGCGGCATCACCGGGCACCCACTTTGTACGCGAATGGAATGGACAGATTTGCCGGTTTGAGGTCACAGACGACGGCTATGTATTGGACGGCGCGACCTACCGCTCGCTCTCTGCCTTCGCCAAAACGGATCACCGGGACCGCTTGGTTCAGACTGCGCTTTTTCGGGCTGATAACAAAGCGGAACGCGTGAGACGGCTGGAACCCGGTGCGCGATGAAGGGCCGAGTTTGGGCATGCAGTTCGGGCTGGCCGAAATCACAGGGAATTCGCAAACGGTCAATGGCCTTTCGCGGTTGGGTGGGGGCTACCTTTGCTAACAACAAAGAGCGTACGGAAACCCGCCGCCGTCGGTGCACGCGCACTGAGAGCAATTGTGACAGGGAGTGGGGGTCAGCAAAACTTGACGATCCTCGGTCCAGCTTCAAGGTGGAAGTAGTCGCAGAGGAAAACTAGTGTGGAAATCGACGAGTTGGCTTAACCCGGATGTAGACGTCTTGATTGACATTCTTGCACTTCCACGCCGCCCACGTGCCGAGTGGGGACTGCCTAAAGAAAAAGGCGTTTACGCTCTATTCTTGAATCCTGAGTCTTTCCTCGACACGCGGCCGTCTGAGTCTGGTTTGCTTTACTTGGGTAAGGCGGAAAACCGAAACGGCCTTCAAGGTCGATGCCACTTCGAAGGGCGGACTGTGAACGACTCTCCGAAAAAAAAGTCTCGCGAGCCTCCTTTCGAGTGAATTGTCTTTTAAGGCATACTGGTATCGTGACGCGCGAGGTCGGTTGAAGTGAGGGCTTCAACCAGGTTTCGACAGCAGACTATCCAGTTGGATGCATTCCAATTTGCTCTTGGCGCTCCATCCCTGCGAAAACGCCAAGTCGATTGAGCAATCGTTGATCGACAAACTAGAGCCTCCACTCAACATTGATAAATCGCTGCGTCATCTGAACAATGAACAGCGTAGAGTAAAGGAAATCAGAGAAGGCTTTAGAGCCACTGCGACGGAGCGGGTCTAGGGAGTCTAAACCTGTTGACCATCAGTATGCTTGCCATCTGCGTAACCCATTGAGAGGTGGAAATTTTGAATGGTTTTCCATTGCCTGAGAGGCTCATAGAGATATTCGTTCGCGGATCGGACCCTGCTACCGCTCGGTTTCCGCAAACAGAAATCTTCAATGAAGGTTGGATGCTTCGACTGGTTCTCGATGCATTCAAGCAACTTGAGATCAGCGAAGGGCCATTTGGCTTCCTCCCCAAAGCGGACTGGCACTCGGAGGCTCGATTGGCGTCACCCTTCAGGCCGAGGCAAAAACGTGATCCATTGGGCGAGGGCTTTACTCATGCAGACGGTGTAGTCGGTCACTTCGTGGTTCGTGAAGAAACACGAGCGGGGCTTCAACTGGCGACAAGCACACAACAATTCGTCGTGGTTGAAGCCAAGATGCTGAGCAACTTGTCCTCTGGCGTAAGCAATGCACGAGGCTACGATCAGGCCGCTCGAAATGTCGCATGCATTTCTCAAGCGATTTCTTTAGTTTTTTCCGACGCAAATGCTATCCAAGACATTGGGTTTTACGTGCTCGCGCCAACGCGTGAGTTCCGGCCGACGCGCACAAACTTGGAGTCTTGCATGCGTGCGGACTCAATTCGGACCAAGGTTCGAGAGAGAGTTCAGGCTTATGCTGACTTTGGGCGCAAGGAAGCTGCACAGCTAAGCGCGTGGTTCAACGCGCATTTCGAACCGTTGCTCTCTCGGCTTGATGCAGAAGGGAAATTAAGAGTGGTCACGTGGGATGAATGCATAGATGCAATTGGCGGGGTGGATGCTCGCTGCGCAGACGAGTTACGAGCATTCTACGACCGTTGCCTCGAACTTGCATCCGTTAATTCAAAGCAATGAACTCCAACAAATGTCGGATGTTGGTCTTTTTGTGGGGATCGTTTGATTGATCAACGATTTATTTATTTTCAATATCTTAAATAGAAATTATGGCGGAGAGACAGGGATTCGA
>CAZMRS010000472.1:0-2555 GCA_964568435.1 uncultured Boseongicola sp.
CCTGGGAACTGACTGATGTCCGCGGAGCACGGTTTCACATTCCCGCCGATGCGGAAGGAACCGAGGCGTTGTTTGACGCATTCTCCGCATTGCCCGGCATGAGCACGGCCCGTTTGGCGTCGGTCGGTCGGGCCAAGCCGGTGGCGCGCACATCCGTTTGGGAAAAACCACACAATCGCTTGAGTTGACTTCGAAGAGCATTCGCGCAACTGACGAGATCTGATCCGAGCACTGAGGCGAACCACATGTCTATTCCACAATCCGGCGGCGGCCCGATCGAGCGGCACGAGCAACTTGCGGAGTATCTCGAAAGCGGCTGCAAGCCCAAGGAAGACTGGCGGATTGGGACCGAGCATGAGAAGTTCGGCTATTGCCGGGATACGTTGAAACCGCTGCCTTATGATGGAGAACGCTCCATTCGTGCGGTTCTGGAAGGGTTGCGGGACCGCTATGGATGGTCGCCGGTTCTGGAAGGTGGTCTCATCATCGGACTTGAAAAGAACGGTGCGAATGTGTCGTTGGAGCCGGGCGGTGCCTTGGAGCTTTCGGGCGCGCCTTTGGAAACGATCCACCAGACCTGCGACGAGGTAAATACGCACTTGGAAGAGGTGCGGACAATCGCGCGCGAGATTGGTGTGCGATTTATCGGGTTGGGTGCGGCTCCGCATTGGATGCACGAAGAGATGCCCTTGATGCCAAAGGGCCGTTACAAGCTGATGGACGGCTATATGCAGAAGGTCGGCACGATGGGCACGGCCATGATGCGCCGGACTTGTACGGTGCAGGTGAACCTCGATTTCGGGTCGGAAGCTGACATGGTTCAGAAGCTGCGCGTGGCTTTGGCATTGCAGCCGGTGGCGACAGCGCTGTTTGCGAATTCGCCCTTCTTTGAAGGGAAGTTGAATGGTCACAAATCTTGGCGCAGCCGGATTTGGCGCGACCTTGATGCAGATAGGACAGGTATGTTGCCTTTTGTATTCGAGGACGGCTTTGGCTTCGAGGCTTGGGCGGAGTACGCGCTCGATGTACCAATGTACTTTGTTTATCGCGACGGTGTTTACGTTGATGCGCTGGGCATGTCCTTCCGTGACTTTCTTAAAGGTGAGTTGCCCGCTCTTCCGGGCGAAAAACCGACACTTTCGGATTGGGCAGATCACCTAACGACGATCTTCCCAGAAGCGCGTTTAAAAAAGTTTATCGAGATGCGCGGTGCGGATGGCGGGCCTTGGCGGCGGCTTTGCGCACTACCGGCTTTGTGGGTCGGGTTGTGCTATGATCAGGGCGCTTTGGATGTGGCTTGGGATCTGGTGAAAGACTGGGATGCGGAGACGCGTGAAGCGTGGCGTGTGAAGGCATCGGTAGACGGTCTGGCTGCCGAAGTTGGCGGGCGCACGATGCGGGAACTGGCGCGGGAAGTCGTTGATATTGCAGAACAAGGTTTAACGTCGCGAGCGCGCCCGGGGGCTGGTGGATTGCTGCCGGATGAGACGCATTTTTTGAATGCTTTGAAAGATAGCCTTGAATCTGGCGAATTGCCGGCAGACGAGCTGATCCGCCGGTACAACACCGATTGGGACGGGGACGTCACTAAGGTATTCGAGGAATATTCCTACTAGTTTTCAATGCGTTAATGCAATGTGCGCAACGGGCGGGGGATATCTCTGATCCGCAACGCGTCCAATCGTTAACGCGTTAGAAACAAGGGGTTTGGGGCGAGTTCTGCAAATCGGTATTACGTCGGTAACACGTCGGTATTACGTCGGTGCCCCTTGTGGCGAACGGTGGTGTGTTCCACCACTTATGGTGGTCGTGTTAAGGTCTATGACCGAACCGTTAAGGGTGCGGACGGCGCTTAGCGTCGTCCACTTTTGGTTTATGTCGTCGCGATAGCGGCTCCATGATGTTGGGCGCAACAGCGATGCGGTCTTTGACGATTCTTGGGGTGGCGCGTGGGGGAAAGGGCTATGGTAGAGGCTTGTCATGCGAATTGTGTTCCTGATCTTTGCAGTTTCTTTGATGGCGTCCTGCGAAGAGGCGGGAGAGCGTCTGAGTGCGAAGGAGGTCAGGGAACTGCTGTTCGGTGGTCAGTCGGTGGCGTTCAAGTCCGGGCGGTTTGCGGGTACCACGACGTTTCGGTCTAACGGTTCAGCTGTGTTGAGCGTTCCCGCGGTGGGTGAGGATACGGGTCGGTGGTGGCAAGATGACGATCAGGTGTGTTCGCAGTGGGAGCGCGCCTTACGCGGCCGGGCGACTTGTGCGTATGTCGATCGCTTGTCTGATGACGAATATGCGCTGGTGGACGCGTCAAGCGGCGTTCGGATGGGAACGTTTCGGCTGATCGACTAGTCGACTGTTACTCCGAGAACGAATGCAGTGACTTTTTCTTCGGGCATTTCACAGGGCTTCAAGAGCGCCTGGCCGGTTGCGAGCCGGTAGAGGTTGAAGCTTATGTAGTCGTTTCCGCCAAGCTCTTCGGCTTCAAGTTTCTGACTGCGACCGCCCGACATTTGCGTTTTGGTGATCCGGTAGCGGCGGCCCTGAAAGGTGCCGCCGTA
>CAZMRS010000473.1:0-2543 GCA_964568435.1 uncultured Boseongicola sp.
GCAAACCCATCTGGCACCATTCCTTCGCTGAGGTATTGCTCGCACGGCCGTATGTCGTCCACCGCGCCCAAGTCGAAAACATTCAGCCGAACAGCACCAAACTCGGATTTGTGTTCAAATCCCAGACCTTTGACAGCGAAAGGCGGCTGGAGATCAGATGCATCTGCTGCCTCAATGGAGCTGACGCACACTCCCTTCGGAACGTTCACACCCAACTCAGATAAAAGCGCCTTGCCCTCTACTTCACTTAAATACGTGGTTTCACCAACGGCAGTCGGGTCGCGCGGCATCCAATCTTCGGCCCCCGGCGACACAGTCACCGCCTCAAGCGCAGCGAGTGCATCCCCGACCCCCAACATCGGTGTGACGCCCCGTTTCATCAAATGGCCCGCCAACGTTTCATCGACAGTCTCAGGCAACGTTGCGACCGCGAACACGGGCGTACCAGTGGTCGCCTGCGTGGCGATGATAGCTTCAAATGCAGGATCAAAACTCGAGACATCACAGCGGTCCGGGCGTGGCTGATCTATGACAAACAACGCCGCATCAAAATTCGCGGCGGCTGCGCAAAATACATCTTTAGTCCGCTCCACATCACCCCAGATAAAGGTGTGATAATCGAGGGGGTTTGAAATTGTCACAAGTGGGCCAAGCAACTCAGATAACTTTCCAGCCGATGCGTCCGCAAAAGCCGGAAATTCCAACTGCATCGCCTCTGCAGTATCCGCCACCAGTCCTGCTTCGCCTCCAGAACACGACACAGACACAAACGATCTGCCCTCCAACGGACCGGCAACATGCAAGACCTTCAGCGCCTCAATTAGTTGCGGCAGTGAGCGAACTTCTCCCACGCCAAGCTGTCTGAAAAAAGCCGAGGATACCACCGCATCACCGGCGAGAGAGGCTGTGTGTGTTGCCGCCACAGCTTGCCCGGCCGAACTGTGTCCCGCTTTCAGAACAACAATTCTTTTGCCCAACTTTCGAGCTTCATGCACCAAACGCGCGAAGGCCGCAGCGTCGCCAATGCCCTCCATATAGATGCCAAGCGCCGTAACCCGCGGGTCCGAAAGCATCGCTGAACCCAGATCGGCAAGACCGACGTGCGCCGCGTTACCTAGGCAGGCCAGATACGCAATCGGCAAACCCCGTCGCTGCATCGTGAGCGTCATGCCAATGTTCGACGATTGCGTCAGGATCGCCACGCCAGTTTCAACCGGTACGCATCCTTGCTCGTCCGGCCAGATCATCGCGCCGTCAAGGCAGTTCAACATCCCGTAGCAGTTCGGGCCAAGAACGGGCATCTCGCCCGCGGCCGCCAGAAATGCGGTCTGCAGATCATCATCACCCGTTTCGGCGAACCCAGACGCGAAAGAGATCGCGCCCCCACAACCGACGTCCCTCAACTCTGACAACACTTCCAAAGTGGCATGCCGATTCACACCGACAAAGGCCGCATCCGGCACCGCGGGTAACGCCGCAACGTCTGGAAAGCACTGGACGCCTCCGATCTCGTCGCGATTTGGATGCACCGGCCAAATTTCACCTTCGAAGCCCAATGAGCGGCATTGCCGGATCACATTCTCCGCCCAAGCTCCGCCAAAAACCGCAATGGATTTTGGTGAAAGGAGCCGCGTCAGATTTCGCACGCGACAAACCCTTTCCTCACATACGCACTGGTCAGTTGGCGACACGTCCGGTTCATGCCCCCAATGGCCTCATCAATTCGCGACCAATGATGTGGCGTTGGATCTCGGACGTCCCATCCCAGATCCGCTCGACCCGCGCATCCCGCCAAAACCGGGCGATGGGCAGATCATCCATCAATCCCATGCCGCCATAAATCTGCAGCGTGGCATCGGTCACGCGAGCCAACATCTCGGTCGCGTAAAGCTTTGCGCTGGCAATTTCTCGATTTGCTGGCAATCCTTGATCCAATCGCCAGGCCGATGCGAGTGTTAGCAAGTCGGCGGCGTCGATTTCGGTAATCATGTCGGCAAGTTGGAAACTGACACCCTGAAATTTGCCTATCGGCTGGCCGAATTGCTCACGTTCTGCCGAATAGGAAACCGCCATATCAAAGACGCGTCGCGCACGCCCGACGGCCATGGCGGCCACAGTAATCCGGGTTGCGTAAAGCCACTCGTTCATAATGGCGAAACCGCCGTCCACTTCCCCCAGCACTTGCGCATCGGGCAGGCGGCAATTGTCAAATTCAAGGATCATGTTTCTGTAGCCACGATGGCTGACCGATGCGTAGCCGTCCCGGATTGTGAACCCGGGAGTGCCACGATCGACGAGAAAGGTTGTTATCCGCTTTTTGGGACCACGGGGTGTCTGATCTTCGCCAGTGGCAACAAATACAATCACGAAGTCTGCGTGATCCGCGCCAGAAATGAAGTGCTTTGTTCCATTCAGAACCCAGTCACCACCATCTCGCTTTGCCGTGCAAGACATTCCGCGTACGTCGGACCCCGCTCCGGGCTCGGTCATTGCCAAGGCATCCATCCGCTCGCCTTTAACGGCGGGATAAAGATACCGCTCCC
>CAZMRS010000474.1:0-2541 GCA_964568435.1 uncultured Boseongicola sp.
GGCGGTTTTGGGCGTTTGGGCGTGGTTTATCGCGCTGGTGTTGTTCGTGGCGATGCTGCCGTTTTTCTTGGGGCTGTTCGTGGCGTTGCCTGTCTTGGGCCATGCAACGTGGCATCTATACCGGCGAGCGCTCTATCATCCGGGGTGATTTTTTTTGATGTCCGCTTTGCGGACAAACCGGACTTTGATGCAGCAGGCATTTTGTAGAATTTATGATCTATGTTGAATAGTCGTCGATCAATGGGCTTGGCTTGGCGAAGTTTGTCAGTTCTGCCTGGTCGGAAATTGTAACCTTGGAACCGTCCAAAGTAACCCCGTAGGGCCGAAGGCTCTTGATGGCCCTGCTTAAGTTTTCTGGTGTCATTCCCAGAAACGAAGCGAGCCGCCTTTTCTCGAACTGAAGCTCGAACCTATCTGCTCCCCCCGCACGCAGCTGCTGTCGCAGAATATAATTCGCCAATCTTTCCTGCGAATTCCGAAGTTTGAGATCCTTGGTATTCTTGACCACCGATCGATAACATTGGGCAAGCTCGGTTACGACGGCGCGCGCGAAACCGGCATCAACGTCAAAAACAGCGCGCACGTCCTGGCTTGGCACCAAGACAATGCGGCTTTTCTCGAGCGTTCGAGCTGACATCAGATAAGGTGCGTCTTTCACTGTCGCGGCAAGGATGAAAGTCGATACCGGACGAACGGTCGCCATTGACGTTTCCCGGCCATTCCAACACGAAAACAGGTCGACCGAGCCGGAAAGGATGATGTGGAGGAAGTCGCTTGGATCGCCCTCGGCCAACAGCTCGATCTGCGGCGGAAAATTCTGAATATAGGCACCGCGCATGAGAACATCGAAATGATCGTCTCTCACCTCTGAGAACAGATCTAAATCGCGAATGCTCAGGAAGTCCGACTCAGGGGGTCTTATTCGCAAGGGAGACTCCGTTTTGGTAATTGTCGTCTTGCGACTTGATTTTTGTCAAGCAACCGTTTGATAGGCCGTGTCTCCCAAATTGACGTGGAACGCACCCCGACCTGACAAATTTCTATAACTCATTAATTTTAAACATAAAAACGCGGAAATATGATCTAGATCAAACTTCAGATGCCATTTGGCGTGGATCCTGTTGCAAGACCCAACCGGGCCTCCCGGAAACCAATAACCGGAGTGACAGTGATGCACACACTTGAAGGCGTTTCACGCCCAGACCAATATCGTGCGCTGGGGTTGAGTACCCTGGCGTTTACAGTCTGTTTCGCAGTCTGGACGATTTTTTCGATTATCGGTGTTCAGATCAAACAGGAGCTGGGGCTGAGTGAGACCCAGTTCGGATTGCTGGTTGCAACGCCCGTTCTGACCGGCTCAATCAGCCGGATATTCCTTGGCGTCTGGACCGACCAATACGGCGGCCGCATCATGCTGCCGTTGCAGATGCTGATTACGGCAATATCCGTCTGGCTGCTGGCAAGCGTTCAGACTTATGCCGTGTTTCTGGCGATTGCGCTGGGTCTTGGCCTGGCAGGCGGTTCGTTCATCATTGGCGTCGCCTACGTGTCACGCTGGTTCGAGGCCGAGCGTCAGGGCACGGCGCTGGGGATTTTCGGTGCCGGCAACGTCGGCGCCGCTGTGACCAACTTTGCCGCGCCGTTCCTTGTGATCGCCGTTGGCTGGGAGGACACGGCACGGATATATGCTGTGGCCTTGGTGGCTATGGCGATCGCCTTCTACATCTTCGCCAAGCCCGACCCTGTCGTTCAGCAGCAGAAGAAAACCGGTGAAAAGCCGATCTCGGCGGCGATGCAGCTGGAGCCGCTGAAAAACATCCAGGTCTGGCGTTTCGCCACTTACTACTTTTTCGTATTCGGAGCCTTCGTTGCCTTCGCCAGTTTCCTGCCGCGCTACTATGTTGGTGCCTACGGGGTGACGTTAGCGGCGGCGGGCGTCTACGCGGGCCTTTACAGCCTTCCCGGCTCGATCTTCCGAGCCCTCGGCGGCTGGATGTCGGACGTCTGGGGTGCGCGGTTTGTGATGTACGTGACGTTCATCGTCTCGTTGATCGTTCTCTTTATCATGAGCTACCCGCAGACGACCTACATCGTCGAAGGCATTCCGAACGCAGATGGGACGCCCAACCTGATCGAATTCAGCTTTGGCATTCCGCTTTACTTCTTTGTCTTCCTAAGCGTGATTCTTGGCTTTGTGATGAGCCTTGGGAAGGCGGCGGTCTACAAGCACATTCCCGTCTACTACCCGCACCACGTGGGCGCTGTCGGTGGTCTCGTGGGAATGATTGGCGGGCTTGGCGGGTTCGTACTTCCCATCGCCTTCGGTATCCTGCTCGACCTGTTCCAGATCTGGTCGATGGTCTTCATGCTGATGTTCGTGATCGTCGCGATCAGCACGATCTGGATGCATCTGGCGATCCGCAAGATGGAACGCGCCCGCATTCCGGAGCTCAAGGAGGAGAAATTCCTCTCTGACGTGCCCGTCGAGCCGGTTGCCAAACCAACACCTTAAAAAACGCCCAATGCGGGCCGCCCGGCGGC
>CAZMRS010000475.1:0-2538 GCA_964568435.1 uncultured Boseongicola sp.
CCAACCGCTCGCCCGGCATGCACTTTGTTCTCCGCCCCGAGGGCGTTGGTTTCGGAGCGGGCCAGTGGGCCATAGAGCCTGAACGACTCGCCCAACTACGATCGTCCATCGTGAACTCGCCAGCAAAGCTACAGGACGCCCTGTCAAAAGCAAACGACGCAGGCTGCCAACTGGGCGCACCAGACCTCGCCAGACTTCCTAAAGGGTTCGAAGCCGAAGGTGAGGCCGCACGCCTCCTGCGCTACAAAGGTTTTGTGGCAAGAACCCAAGATTCACGTGCTAATCCGAAAGCCATACTCGGCGAAGAAGGTCTTGACTGGATGCGAACACGCACCGAAGCCTGTCTGCCGCTCCTGCATTGGTTATCGGCCTAGGCCCGCGTGCCGCTGAATTTCTCAGCCCAGGTCTCACGATCTTCGTCCGAGATCTTCGCAAACAGAACGTCCGGTACGGTGAAGCCGTGTCCTTCTGGCAAAGCGGTCAAGGCAGCGCGTAGGTCGTCCGGCCACTCTGTATCCAGCGTGTTCATCGCCGACAGCAAACGCGCCGACGCATCTGGGATGAATGGGGCGCTAATGACCGCATAAATGCGCACGAGGTTCAGCGCCAAACGCACAACTGCACCAGCTTGATCGGGATCTTCCTTGAACATTGCCCAGGGCGCAGCCGTTTGCAGATATTCGTTCCCAAGTACCCACAGCGCGCGCAATTCTGCAGCAGCCTTACGGACTTCAATTGCTTCCATCTGCGCTGAATATCGAGCCAATCCGTCTTCAAGCTTTGCGATCAAGGCGTCTTCTGCCTCACCCCAGTTGCCGCCTGCGGGGACCTCTTCACCAAACTTCGAACGGCAGAACTTCGTGATGCGGCTCACAAAATTCCCAAGAACATCCGCAAGGTCCTTGTTCACCGAAGTCTGGAAATTCTCCCAGGTAAATTCACTATCCGAGCTTTCGGGCGCATGGCTCAAAAGCCACCAACGCCAATAGTCCGCAGGCAGAGTTTCAAGCGCCTGGTCCATGAAAACACCACGCCCCTGAGATGTGGAAAACTGGCCACCGTCGTAATTCAGGTAGTTAAAAGACTTGATGTAGTCGACCAGTTTCCAAGGCTCGCCCGATCCAATGATCGTCGCCGGGAACGACAACGTGTGAAACGGGACATTATCTTTACCCATGAACTGGACATAGCGCACATCATCCGCCCCTTTGTCCGTGCGCCACCACCGTTCCCATTCGGAGTCGTCCGCTCCGCGCGCATCCGTCCATTCTTTGGAACAAGCAATGTACTCAATGGGCGCGTCAAACCAGACGTAAAACACCTTGTCTTCCATACCCGGCCAAGGGTCCGAGCCACGCTTAACAGGCACGCCCCAATCCAGATCGCGGGTGATGCCGCGATCCTGCAAACCGTCTCCGTCATTCAGCCACTTCTTGGCGATAGACGTCGTCAAGATCGGCCAGTCAGTTTTGCTGTCGATCCAGTCGGAAAGCTCACCGCGCAACGACCGCTGCTTCAAATAAAGATGTTTCGTTTCGCGCACCTCCAGATCGGTTGAGCCTGACACGGCCGAGCGCGGCTCGATCAAATCGGTTGGATCGAGCTGCTTTGTGCAGTTCTCGCACTGGTCGCCTCGCGCTTTGTCGTACCCGCAGTTCGGGCAGGTGCCTTCGATGTAGCGATCGGGCAAGAACCGTCCGTCTGCATGAGAATAGACCTGATGTTCGACGACTTCCTCGATCAACCCGGCATCCGCGAGCCGTCCCGCAAAATGCTGCGTCAAAGCATGGTTCTGTGGTGACGATGACCGCCCGAACTTGTCAAACGACAAACCGAACCCATCTGAAAGATCCTTCTGCACTTGCCACATCTCGGCGCAGTATTCCTCCACAGGCTTACCAGCCTTGGCAGCCGCAAGCTCTGCAGGTGTGCCGTGCTCGTCCGTCGCACAAAGGAACAAAACCTCATGGCCACGCGCCCGCATGTATCGCGCATAAAGGTCCGCAGGCAGCTGAGACCCAACCAGGTTCCCAAGATGTTTGATCCCGTTGATATATGGGATGGCGGATGTAATCAGGATACGCGACATGGTTCTCAAGTCCTTGCTTCGAGCCGGGGTCATACCGCAGGGCAGGGCGCGCGTCACCCCTTCTTCTTGGTGAAAATATCCTGGGGGAGCCGACCACGGGGAGGCGGGGGCAAAGCCCCCAAACGGGCGGCGCGGCACGCGGCGCAATCCCCCCTTGCAATATGGTTGCAACCCGTCTAAGACGCGCGCACTTCACAGGCAGGGCTTGGGTCCTCGGGGGAGACATCCTCGAACGATCCGCCGGTTGGGAGAAATCCCTTGATAGCTCTGCCGAGGCGCGAAACCGGAAAGGAATTTGGACATGGCGCTCCCTGAATTCACTATGCGTCAGCTATTGGAAGCTGGCGTTCACTTTGGTCACCAAACCCAGCGATGGAACCCCAAAATGGGCGAGTTCATCTATGGTGATCGTAACGGCATCCACATCATGGACCTCACGCAGACAGTTC
>CAZMRS010000476.1:0-2533 GCA_964568435.1 uncultured Boseongicola sp.
GACGTCCCCGGCTTCCTCCCGGGAATTGCACAGGAGTACGATGGTGTGATCAAGCACGGCGCCAAACTGCTCTTTGCATATGGCGAGGCGACGGTACCGAAAGTGACGCTGATTACCCGGAAGGCTTACGGTGGTGCCTATGTTGTGATGGCCTCAAAGCACCTTCGCGGCGATTTCAATTACGCTTGGCCAACGGCTCAGGTTGCCGTGATGGGGGCGAAAGGTGCCACCGAAATTCTGCATCGTTCTGAGTTGGACGATCCGGAAAAAATTGCTGCCCGCACAGATGAGTATGAGCGTAATTTTGCGAACCCATTCCGGGCTGCCGAGCGCGGTTTTGTGGACGAGGTCATCATGCCTCATTCGAGCCGAAAACGTATCGCGCGCGCCTTTGCATCACTTCGCAGTAAGAAGCTTAAGAACCCCTGGAAGAAGCACGACAACATTCCACTATGATTACCAATAGTCTCAACAAGCCGGAAAAAAGACAAAAAGTGATGCGGGAATGCAAACTTTTCGCGCTACAGTCGCTATTTCAGCCGATATTCGCGCATTTTCGTGATGTTTTGGTTGGCATTTCGGATGCATCGTCTACTTTGGCGACAGTTGCGCGTTTTTGCGTGACCATTGGGAAATCCGGTTGCGCAACGAACGCGACCAAAAGTGACCGAAGGAGGCAGTTATGTCTATCACTCTCAAATCTATCCTGGCCCTGGGCCTGTTCACCGTTGTCGCTGCTTGCGCGCAGCAGGAAGAAGTTGTCATGGTTGAGCCAGAGCCGATCATGGAAGAGCCCGCAATGGGCAAGATGTAATACATCTGTCCGGTCGGGCGCTGCTTGTAGTGCCCGACCGACCCTTAGGGCCCTCTTGTCAGAGGGGTGCCCATGCTGAAGCACAAGGGATTCCCGGGACGTCTGCCCGGCACTGACTTTCAGTTTACAATCCGACGCGCAAATCCACGTGGTGTGACCAAGATCATCCGGCGCGAGCGGCATGCAGATCGTAAACCTGCAGATCGCAGGGCCGACGCAGCTTTCATGGCGTGCCTTTGGGATTATTTCGGCAATGAACCGTTTGAGCGCGGAAATCTCGACGCAGGGCGCCTTAGCTGGCTATTCGGGCGAGAGGTCGTGGCTTTTGAAGATCCATTCGACCCTGAAAGTTACGACGCTCTCCTGGTCATCAATGAGGACCTGGCCCGCGCGTCCTTTCCGGATGCCTTCGACGGCAGTTGGGTGGCATGATGTTGCCGGTTCATTCCCAAAATGCGCGGACCAATGCCGGTACGGGTGCGACGTCGGTAGCGCTCTTTTCCAAGTGTGCCCGCTATGAGAGGCATATGGTGAAGGCGCGTGCCTCTGACACTAACCGCACCTTCTTGTGTGAAAACCAATACCCTTCCCCTTCGATGTGGTCTGGCCTGCGTTCGCAGGTCAGACCGCGCTTTTTGAATGAATTTGAGCGGGGGCTTGCCGAACGCCGGCATCTGGCGGCATCTAGCCTTGCGCCGAGAGCCATTTCTTCCGTTTATGCGGCACGGGGATGTGGAACGGGCCCTGAAGGAGGCAGCAAATCATGCAGAAGATATTCAGTCTTGCGCCAATCGCAGCGGTTTTCGCGCTCGCGGCTTGCGGCGAAACCGCCCTTGAGCGCGGCGTCTCGGGTGCCGCGATCGGCGCAGTTAGTGCAGAACTCGTTGGTGGTAACGTTGTCACCGGCGCAGCCGTCGGCGGAGCCGCGGGTGTGCTGTGCGACGATGTCGCGCCGGAGCTTTGCATCCAGTAACACGCACTACGAATTCAAGTTTCAACAGCCGTCCAAGCCGGGTGCTTGGGCGGCTGTCGTCGTTCCGGCCAAGGCTCGGGCGTCAAAGGAGGGGACATGTTCAAGAAAATCCTAATCGCGAACCGGGGTGAAATTGCCTGCCGGGTCATCAAGTCCGCACGCAAGATGGGTATTCAGACGGTGGCTGTTTATTCGGATGCTGACGCGGGAGCGCTACATGTCAGAATGGCGGACGAGGCGATCCACATTGGTCCGCCGCCTGCCAATCAGTCCTATATCGTGATTGACAAGATCATGGATGCCATCAAGCAATCGGGTGCTGAAGCCGTGCATCCCGGGTACGGCTTTCTGTCGGAGAACCCCAAGTTTGCCGAAGCTCTTGAAGCGGCTGGTGTCGCGTTCATCGGTCCGCCCAAGGGCGCGATCGAGGCGATGGGCGACAAGATCACGTCCAAAAAGATCGCTCAGGAAGCTGGTGTGTCGACCGTTCCGGGATACATGGGGCTGATCGAAGACGCACAGGAAGCGGTCAAGATTTCCAACGAGATCGGCTACCCGGTCATGATCAAAGCCAGCGCCGGTGGCGGCGGTAAGGGCATGCGGATAGCGTGGAATGATGAGGAAGCCCGCGAGGGGTTCCAAAGTTCCAAGAACGAAGCGGCATCATCATTCGGCGACGACCGGATTTTCATTGAGAAGTTCGTCACACAGCCGCGGCACATCGAGATTCAGGTGGCGGCCGATGC
>CAZMRS010000477.1:0-2532 GCA_964568435.1 uncultured Boseongicola sp.
CGTCGTGTTTGGTGACGGCTTCGATCTCGTCAATGCGGGCGACGTCGAATTCAACGTCTTTGGCTTTCCAGGCGGCTTCTGCGCTTTCGCGTGGGATCACACCAAGGTCGGCTTGGGCGTCACAGGCGTGCGCCTCGATCTCGTACCAGATGCGGAACTTGGTTTCTGGGGACCAGATCGCGACCATGTCGGGGCGGGCGTAACGGGGGATCATCGTGTTCGTGCCTTTCGGATTGCCTGTGCGCGCCCTGCGTTTAGACTGAGCGACAACAAGGAACAAGGAGCCGTAGATGCGCTATATTTGCGCGGTTGTAGCTTTGGTTGCGTCGCCGGTGGCGGCGGGTGATTGGCAGGCGCTGGATGGCGAGGGGATTCGCGAGGCGCTCACGGATCGCGCCGTTGTCTATGAAGGTGCCTGGCAGCGGTTCTATGCTTCGGGCCGGACGCTTTATAACGCCGGGCAAGACAGTTGGGGAACGTGGGACGTGCGTGGTGAACAGTACTGCAGTCAGTGGCCGCCGAACTCGGCCTGGTCGTGTTACGACGTGGATGTTTTGGCAGATGGTAGCGCCGTGCGGTTTCGCGGATTTGGCGATGATGTGTCTGTGGGTCGCTTTGAGGAGGATAGATGAGTCGCATGACGTCTTTGGCCGTCCTGGAGGGCGAGTGGCGGATGGAGCGCGAGATTGTCCATTCGACGGGGCCTGCGGATCGCTTTGAGGGGGTGTGTTCTTTTCGACGGTCGGGGCCAAGGCTGGTTCAGGAGGAGACGGGAACGCTGATGCCCGGGCGCGGAGGTCCGCCGATGAAAGCATCGCGACGCTATGTCTGGAGCGAGAGCGAAGGTCGTATCGATCTTGCGTTTGAGGATATGCGTCCGTTTCATTCTTTGCCACTGGGTGTGGAGACGTATGCGACCACTTACCTTTGTCCGCCGGACCGCTATGAAGTGTCGTATGATTTCGGGAATTTCCCCGTCTGGACAACGGTTTGGCAGGTGGAGGGGCCTCGCAAGGATTACCGGATGACCACGCGGTTTCAGCGCGTTTAGCGTCAGCGCGGCATTGCAGCATCTTGCGGGGGGCACTTTGGAGTGCGATAACCCTCGCAAATCAGGCAAAAGATTGAGGGAAAGCCTATGTCCACACTTACCGCCCGCCCCGTGCTCGCCGACCTGTTCGGCGCAAGTGAGGGCACACAGCTTCGCATCAAACAGCTCGTTCTGGTTCTGGCCGGTGTGGCTGCGATTACCATCGCGGCGAAAATCCGCATCCCGATGTGGCCGGTTCCAATGACCATGGGCACGTTTGCCATCCTGACGATCGGTGCCGCTTATGGCCCACGTTTGGGCCTGACGACCATTCTGGCGTATCTTGCTGTTGGTGCGCTTGGTTTCAACGTCTTTGCGGGATCGTCTGCCGAGAACAACGGTTTGGCGTACATGATGGGCGGCACTGGCGGTTATCTCGTCGGCTACGCTCTGGCTGCTTTGGCTTTGGGTGCATTTGCGCGGGCCGGTTGGGACCGCTCGTTCGGCAAGATGGCAGCTGCGCTACTGGCCGGTAACGCGATTATCTATGTACCGGGCCTTATCTGGCTGGGCGTTCTTTATGGTTGGGACAAGCCGATCCTTGAGTGGGGTCTGACGCCGTTCCTCTTGGGTGATGCACTGAAGCTGGCGTTGGCAGCCATGCTCATCCCGGCCGTTTGGAAAATGGTTGGCGACGCGCGCCGCTAGGAAAATGCCGCCGCCCTTCATGGGCGGCGATTCCATTGACGAGGGGCGCTTTTCGCGCCCCTTTGTTTTGGATATTTGAACCAAGAAGAAAGCAGTCATGCAGCGCTTTGGGAGGTTGGCTTATGCCAGTTCGGAACCGGTTTGCAGAGTTACATGAAGAAATCACCGGGTGGCGGCGACATCTGCACGCGCATCCCGAGTTGAACTTTGACGTCCACGACACTGCAACTTTTGTGGCGGCGCGTTTGGAAGAGTTTGGGTGCGATGAGGTTGTGACCGGGATTGGTGAAACCGGTGTCGTAGGCGTGATCCGTGGGCGCGGCCGATCGTCGGGGCGTGTTGTCGGGCTGCGCGCGGACATGGATGCTTTGCCGATCCATGAAGAAACAGGCGTGGAGTATGCCTCTGGCACGCCCGGGACGATGCATGCTTGTGGTCACGACGGTCATACGGCGATGGTACTCGGGGCGGCGAAGTATCTGGCTGAGACACGGAAGTTTGACGGCACTGTCGCGGTGATTTTCCAGCCTGCCGAGGAAGGTGGCGGCGGTGGCCGCGTGATGGTCGACGACGGTTTGATCGAGCGGTTTGACATCGATGAGGTTTATGGGCTGCACAATGTGCCAGGGCGTGCGGCGGGTGAGTTCGCGATCCGTTCGGGGCCGTTTTATGCCTCGACTGACGAGTTGACGATCACCATCCGGGGCAAAGCTGGCCATGCGGCGCAGCCTCATCAGACTGTGGATGCGGTTGTTGTCGGGTCTCATGTTGTGACGGCTTTGCAGAGTATCGTG
>CAZMRS010000478.1:0-2530 GCA_964568435.1 uncultured Boseongicola sp.
ATCTCACCACAGCGCACAGCGGCGAGGAAATTCATCTTCTCGGTCAGGGGCGCCATGCCGGACACGAAGCTAAGCGTGTCCTGACCAACCTGATAGGACGAGGGTGCAAGAATATTCCGGAAACCCTGCTTTTCAGCCTCAAGCGCAATATCGCGGCAGTGTTCCCAAGACGATCTGAGTGCCCCGTCCGGTACCCCAAGATAGGCGTAATCATCTGAACATAAAGCGGAAAACCAGCTAACCTCGGCAGCGTCCAGGTCGGCGGAGGTGACAGGAACAATTGTCATGCGAATCCTCTTGGGGGCGCGATTTTTGTCTTGCGTAGCATTCGCATTGATATACATCAATAGTGTATCAATTTTCGGAGCGGGTTTTCTGTGCCCCAGTCGTCAGCTCTGCCAAAGTACGTTCAGACCGCTGAACTGCTGATCCGCGAGATTGCCGCGGGGCGGTTGGCGGATGGTGCGCGGCTGCCGCCCGAACGTGATATGGCGGGCGATTTGGATATCTCGGTTGGTACGCTCAGGAAGGCTCTCAACGATCTGACGGACCGTGGCCTTTTGGAACGCGTGCAGGGGTCCGGCAATTACGTGCGCCACAAAGCCGAGGCTGCAGGCGTTTACGCGTTCTTCCGGTTGGAGCTGGTTGATGGTGGCGGCCTACCGACAGCGGATATCTTGTCTGTGGATCGAATGAAGAAGCCGGAGGACCTTCCGAGGTTCGGACGTTCTGACGAGGGTCATCGAATTCGCCGACTGCGACGGCTGTCGGGCGTCCCTGCGGCTCTGGAAGAGATTTGGTTGGACGCGGGCTGGGCCGAAACCGTGACCAGAGAAGACCTTTTGGAATCGCTTTATTTGTTTTACCGGACGCAGCTGGGTTTATGGATCGCGCGGGCGGAAGACAGAATTGGCGTGGACTCGGTGCCAGATTGGGGCGTGCCTGAGTTCAAACTTAAAGCCGGAGCACCGGCGGGGTTTATCGAACGATGGGGCCGCACCAACGAAGGCGACATCGCAGAATTTTCGCGCACCTGGTTTGATGCCAGTGTCGCGCGGTATATCGCACGAATGAGGTAGCGACACGAATGGAACGAATTATCAATTACGGCGTGATCGGCTGTGGCATGATGGGGCAGGAGCATCTGCGCAATATTGCTCTTTTGCAGGGCGCGCGCGTCGCCGCCATATTCGAGCCTGATCGCTACATGGCCGATGCAGCCAAGGCTATTGCGCCGAATGCAAAGCTTGTGGGATCTCTGACGGAACTGTTGGCGATGGAAGATATAGACTGTTTGCTGGTCGTTTCGCCGAACCACATGCACGTCCCGCAGTTCGAAGAGATCGCGGCAACTCGTCCTTTGCCTCTCTTGATCGAGAAGCCGCTGTATACAGACCCGGCGCATGCGGCACGTATCAAAACCCTTGTGGAGAGTTATCCCGCACCCGTTTGGGTGGCGATGGAATACCGGTATATGCCACCGATCCAAACGCTGATCGACGAGGTCGAAGGCGCAACAGGCGGGCCGACGATGCTGACCATTCGCGAGCACCGCTTTCCGTTCTTGCCGAAAGTCGGCGATTGGAATCGGTTCAATCGCTATACCGGTGGCACACTTGTTGAAAAATGCTGCCACTTCTTCGATCTGATGCGGCTGATCTTAAAATCCGAGCCGGTGCGCATTGTCGCAAGCGCAGGGCAAGACGTGAATCACAAGGACGAAAGCTACTCCGGCGAGACGCCCGATATTTGGGATGGTGCCTATGTGATTGTCGATTTTGCAAGCGGCGCACGTGCCATGCTTGAGCTTTGCATGTACGCCGAGGGGTCCCGTTATCAGGAAGAGATTTCGGTTGTAGGCCCGCAGGGCAAGATCGAAGCGTTTGTGCCTGGGCCCGGGCGGTTCTGGCCAACCCATTTGGGTGAGCCGCCAGTTCCACAGGTTGTTGTGTCTCCTCGCCAGCCGAAGGGGCCGCAAGTTGTTGAAATTCCAGTCGATCCCACGATCCTGGATGCGGGGGATCACAACGGCTCGACCTTCTACCAGCATGCGCGTTTCCTGGAGCTTGTCCGCAATGGCGGTGAGCCGGAAGTCTCGCTGACGGACGGTGCGCAGGCGGTGGCCATGGGACATGCGGCACAAGAGGCGGCGCGTGAGGGCGGAGCAGTTCGACTTTCGGCACCGCAGCTTGTCCGCGACATCGCTGTGTCGCAATAAAGCGCGATGGGGTAGGCTCGGGTTTGCACAGTTAAGCTGAGTAAACCAGTTGGGGGCACCCATGACCGTCCGCGATTTGAGCGCCGTTTTGCAACCCATTGCAGAAGCGAATGGGTTGCCGAATGAATTCTACACGTCAGAAGACGTTTTTGCCGAAGAGAAAGAGCCACTTTGGTTTTCGACGTGGGCGGGGATCTGTGTAGAGGCTGAGTTGCCAGAAATTGGTGACGCCAAGCCGTTTGATTTTCTTGGCGTGCCACTCTTCGCGCTACGCGGCCGCATCGGACGCGGACCGTTGGCGGCGGCCCTCGT
>CAZMRS010000479.1:0-2530 GCA_964568435.1 uncultured Boseongicola sp.
GGCCTTTTCGTGTCTGGCTTTGTGCTCAGATCAAAGCTCGTCTTCAAGCGCTTCGACAGCTTTCTGAAGATCGTCTTTGGAGACCTCTTTGTCTTTTGTGGCGACCTGCTCGAAGATGTGATCTACGACCTTGTCCTCAAAGAGCGGTGCCTGGATCTGCTGACGCATTTGCGGGTTCTGCTGAACGAATTCAAAGAACTGACGCTCCTGGCCGGGATACTGACGCGCCTGATTCATGACCGCTTGTGTCATCTCAGCGTCGGAGACTTCCACTTCTGCTTTCTGACCAACTTCAGCCAAAAGGAGGCCAAGGCGCGCGCGGCGCTCGGCAAGCTTGGTGTGCTCGTCAGTCGGCTCGATCTCGGGGTGATCGTGGCCTTCGACGTCAGGGTTCTCTTCATGCCAAAGGGTGTGGGCAATCTGATTGGCTTCCGCTTCGACGAGAGACGGTGGCAGATCGAAGGTCACAGCTTTGTCGAGCGCGTCGAGAAGGCCACGCTTCATGACCGCGCGGGACGCGCCCGTGTATTCCGATTCAAGTCGCTCGGTGACTTGTGCCTTTAGTGCTTCAAGGTCATCGGCACCGAACTTCTTGGCGAGTTCGTCGTCGATTTCGGCCGCTTTCGGCTCTTTCACGGCTTTCACTGTGACGTCAAAAACGGCTGGTTTGCCAGAGAGGTCGGCGTTGCCGTACTCTTCTGGGAAGGTGACTTCGACGGCTTTCTCTTCGCCGGCTTTCACACCAACCAGCTGGCCTTCAAAGCCAGGAATGAACTGACCAGAACCCAGAACGAGCGGGAAGTCTTCGGCGGAACCACCGTCAAAAGCTTCTCCGTCTACCTTGCCGACAAAGTCGATCACAACCTGATCGCCGTCTTTAGCTTTGGAATTCTTTTTGCGGTCTTCGAAGTTCTGAGCGTTCTCGGCGAGATTGCCCAAAGCTTCGTCGATGTCCGCGTCTGCTGGCTTTACGACCAGCTTTTCCAGCTTGATCTTGGAATAGTCGACCTCGGGAATTTCGGGCAGAGCTTCGTAGCTCATCGCGACTTCTACGTCGTCGCCTTCTTTCCAGTCTTCGTTGGTCATTTCGACCTTCGGCTGCATCGCCGGGCGGTCACCGGATTCTTCAAAATGCCGGGACATCGCACCATCAACGCTTTCCTGCATGGCTTCGCCCAGAACACGGGGGCCGAACTGCTTTTTCAGAAGTGCCATTGGGACTTTGCCCTTGCGGAAGCCCTTCATTTCAATCTCGGGAGCGGCCTCGGCCAGCTTCTCGTTGACCTTCGCGTCAAGCTCGGCGGCGGTCACGGTAATGGAGTAGCCGCGCTTCAGGCCTTCGTTCAGGGTTTCGGTGACTTGCATGTCATACCTCTTGGATTGCCCGATCGGACCCCTGTCCGGGGGGCTTAAAAATCAGCGGCCCTTCTAGGCAAGAGGCGCTGATCTTGCAAGCCGAAAGGCATGTGCGCTGACAAGCGTCGGCAGACGATCGGTATTTGGAGGGTGGAGGCGTGATAAAAGCCCGCAATTTCGCAAGAAAAAACGCCCGTTCCGGCACTGGAACAGGCGTTTTCTTGTCATACGGTCCGGAAACGCGCCGATGGGGATCAGGGAGACATTCCCGCGCTATGACTGTCGCAGGAAGAAACTTAGCGGGATTCGCCGGGGTGTTGCGTGACCGGGAGGTTGAGCGTTCGGTGGTTTTTTGGCTTTGCGAACGCGCGGGACGAACGCATCTACGGGTTCTCAATACAAAATGAGAGTTAAGATTTGGTGGAGACGGCTGTAAAAGCTGCAACGCGCTCTGGGGCTCACATCATTTCTTGCGAAACGACTGCCGCCTGATCTGTCGGAGAAATCTCGGCGCTTCCCCTGGAAATGCCTTTGGTGCGGGTGGAGGGACTTGAACCCCCACGCCTCGCGGCGCCAGAACCTAAATCTGGTGCGTCTACCAATTTCGCCACACCCGCGTCCGGGGCGCTCTCTAGCAAAGGATTCGAGACATGGCGAGAGGGAAAATTACGGCGGGCCCCCTCGCCCTTCCGAGGCTTTGTTTCTATAAGGCTCGAAGTCACTTTGGAGCCTCTCCCATGTCTGCCGATCTATCGCCCATCGATCTTGCCAAATTCGCGGCTGCCAAACGGGCAAGTACGTTTGTGGAAAACGGAATGCGAGTCGGGTTGGGCACCGGGTCCACGGCTGCATGGCTTGTAAAATGCCTCGGCGAGCGGGTGCGCGATGAGGGCCTGAAGATTACAGCTGTCGCCACGTCCACGCAGACGGCAAAGCAGGCGGAAGAGGTTGGGATCACCGTATCTTCGCTTAACGACGTCAAATGGCTTGATCTTACGATTGATGGCGCTGACGAATATGACGCCGAGCTTTGCCTGATTAAAGGCGGTGGCGGTGCGCTTTTGCAGGAAAAAATCGTGGCGACCGCTTCGGATCGCATGATTGTGATCGCGGATTCGACAAAGAAGGTCGAGACATTGGGGGCCTTCCCCCTGCCCGTCGAAGTATTAGGGTT
>CAZMRS010000480.1:0-2522 GCA_964568435.1 uncultured Boseongicola sp.
ATATTCGTAGCGCAGCTCGTCGAGCGAGAAGGTGAGCGCGTCGGTGAGGGTGCTGGCACGGTCGAGGGCGCTGGCGTGAGGGCCGAAGAGGCGACGCAGATCGTCTTCGGAGCGTAGACGTTGTTCTGCATTGGCAAGGGCGGTGCGCCCCAGGTCATCGACCTTTCGACTGGTGCGCACGGCGGTCAGCACGTCGGCGAGTTTGCGGCGGTTTCCGTGGTGCATGAGGGGAGAGGCGCTGGCGATGGTGGGCAGGCTGAGGTCATCGGCGAGGCGCGCAAGGCGGTCGAAGCGTTCGGGGTCCTGCCCGTCGTAACGAGGGGCCATAAGAAGGTGGCAGGCTGCGCCGTAGCGCCGTATCAGGCGTTTTGCTTCTTGTCGCCACATGCCTGCGCCGGACTTTGCCGTTTGTACGTTAGGTGGGTGGATCAGGAGGGCCAGGTTGCCTCCGAACTCGACCAGATCGTCGATGCGAAGAGTGCAGTTGCCTTTCTCGGCGCGCATACGCCCGCGGGAGATCAAACGGCAAAGGTGCGCCCAACCCTGGCGGTTCTCGGGCAGGGCGGTAACGGTGAAGCCGGTTTCAAGGACGATGCGGGCCCCAGGGATCAAGCGTGGGACGTTCAGGATGGCGGCGGACGCATCGAGGAACCGACCGCTCACATTGTTCAAACGTTCGGAGCTCTCATCGTTTCTTTGAAACGACTGCCGCCCAGTGCTTTGCCCTGATTGAGGTAGGTCTTTTGCGATGCAAAAGCCCATTGGAGGAGGCGTCACCCGGGTTTCAAAACCCGCTTTTGGAGCGTCGAGAAAATCCTCAATCTCTTCCGGGGCAAGGGTGCCGTTCTTGCGACGTGTGGCGGTGCCTGGATAGCTTTCAAAGACCTGAGGTTTGCCTTCCCAGACCTGCAGCGGAGCGGGTGGGCCGATCAGATCCTCGCTTTGACGTTCTTTCACCTGACGGGCAATTTCACGCACGCGGGTGTGGGCACGCACGATCCCGGCAACCGAGTTCACATCGGTGATGGCCAGCGCTTTCAGACCCAAAAGCGCGGCACGATCCACATATTCTTCCGGGTGAGAGGCTCCGGTCAAAAACGTGAAGTTCGATGTGATATCCAGTTCGGCAAATGCCACGTGTTCTTTCATCCTTTCAAAAATACCTCGGGGGGTGAAAGGGGGGCAGAGCCCCCCTTCCTGTCGATGCGCGAAGGCGCGGCGAAACCTACCGCTGCGACTCGGGTTTACAAAAGATATTCACCTTTTGTTCTCATTTCCAGTTTTCTTTAGTGCCTAAGGATTGAGCGCCTTGCAGCTTTTGGCAGCGCCGACAGTCACAGGGCGCAAAATTCGATGGATCATCATGCCTCATGCTTGCCATCACAGCCTCACTCGAACGAGATAACCTTAAGGAAAGTCCTTCCTGAGTGTGGTGCACTACAAGTTTGTGCCGGCTTCGACCTCCCAACTATCGAAGTCGGCACTGCTTCTCACAAAACGCCTATTCCGCCAAAGCGCAATTTCCGGATCGGTGGCATTCCAGAAGCCGTTCCAGGCCGTCCTCGCTGAACTCAACATAGTCACCGCCACACGGCCCAATGGTCAGCCGCGGATCCCGGTCGGTGACTTCAATGGCGGCGATGATCTCGGTGCCGTCCGCGGGAAAGCTACCGCACCACTCAGACAAGCATGTCAAACGGACTGTTATGTTGCGGGCGAACGGGTGAAAGCTGCCGTCCCCTATCAGGACGCGACCCAGAACTTGTGCCCTCGTGTCTGCTGACGGCGGATCAGATGCCGGACGGAGGCTGTCTGGTTCAGGTTCACGCACTGTTTCCAAGGGGCGAAGGCGTCCTTGCACAATCCAGTAGCTCAAGTCGGAGTCCCGGGCACGCTCGTAAAGCCGCACAGCATCCGGCGGGAGGCAAGACAGAGCGGCCGCTGGCGATGCAGTGAGCAGGGCGATCAGGGAAAAGACAATTGCTCTCATGGATTTGGCTCCAAACTTTCGCGGAACGCCTCAATCACTTCGCGGTAGACGGCGCGCTTGAATGGAACAATGTCGCGTAGAACCTCGTCGGCTGTAGACCAGCGCCAGCGTGCGAACTCGATGTCATGCGCCGTGATGTCGATGTCGCTATCGTCGCCGAGAAATCTCATTAGCGCCCATTTTTGTTTCTGTCCGCGATACCGGCCTTTCCACATCTTTCCCAAGAGGTGGTCGGGCAGGTCATAGGTGACCCAATATTCGAGCATACGTTCCAAAACAACAGCAGCGGGCGGAAGGCCAGTTTCTTCTTCCAGTTCGCGATAGGCGGCGTCTTCGACAGATTCACCTTCGTCAATGCCACCTTGAGGGAGTTGCCACGCCCCAGGCGTGTCGATGCGCTCACCGGTGAAGATGAGGCCGTTTTTGTTCACGAGAACGATGCCAGCGCAGGGGCGATAGGGGAGGTCTTGAGTCATGCGGGGAGTATGACGGGGGAGATTGATGGGGGGAAGGGTTGAGTTTGGCATACGAG
>CAZMRS010000481.1:0-2515 GCA_964568435.1 uncultured Boseongicola sp.
TTGCTGGTGGTCGATATCGGCGGCGGTTCGACCGAACTGGTGTGGATTGATCTGAGCGCCGTACCGCATATCGAACGCCCCAAGGCGATCATGCGCCTGCATGCCGGGTTCCATACGAAGGACAGCCCGTTTCCTGCGGCGCGTGTGGTCGATTGGATCAGCGTGCCTTTGGGCGTGGCCACGCTGCGCGATCAGTTCTCCGATGTGGAAAGCGACTCCGCCCGCTACGCGCTCATGAGCTGGTATTTCGAGGAAAATCTGGCCGAGTTTGCGCCCTACAAAGATGAGCAGACCCGCGAGGGGTTCCAGATCGTCGGCACCTCCGGCACGGTCACAACTGTGGCAGCCAGTCATCTGGGGCTAAAACGCTATGACCGGACCAAGGTTGACGGGCTGCGCATGACCTCGGATCAGATTGAAAAGGTCATCTCCGGCTATCTGCGCCTTGGCCCCGAGGGGCGCCGCCGTGACCCGCGCATCGGGCAAGACCGGCAAGCATTGATCATGTCAGGCGCCGCCATTCTACAAGCGCTTTTGCGGTGCTGGCCAACCGATCGATTGTCTGTTGCGGATCGCGGTCTGCGCGAAGGCTTGCTCTACGCCCAGATGTCCGCAGATGGCGTGCTTGAGGATGGCCCCTTCTGATCAACCAAGCAGGGAGATCACCCGGCGCAGCGCAAGTTCGTATCCTTCGATCCCAAATCCGGCCAGAACACCATCCGCACATAGCGACACGTAAGAATGATGGCGGAACGTCTCGCGCTTATGGATGTTCGAGATGTGCACCTCGAATATCAGCCCGTCGAAGGCTTGTAACGCATCGTGCATGGCAATCGAGGTATGGGTGTAGGCACCCGGGTTTATGATGATCGCCGCTGCCTCGTTGCGGGCGCGATGGATCAACTCGACAATCTCACCCTCGTGATTGGATTGCGCCGCCTCAATGACCAACCCGGCGCCACTCGCCAAAGATGCACAGAGCTTCTCGACATCCGCCAAGGTGTCATGCCCGTAGATCTCCGGCTCCCGCTTTCCCAACAGGTTCAGGTTAGGGCCATTGATCAGAAAGACTGTCTTGGACATCACCACCACTCCTCTACCGGCAATTTCACGTGACATCTCAGCAATCTTAAAACAAGCCACTCTCATATCGGCAGGACCAAAATGTCACCGATGCGCCATAGGCAGCGAAACAACGACGGGTGATGTCGAGCACGCGCCGACCGGTCCCGAACCTGTCCGGTTTTGTACGCTATAACGTGACCTTGCGTAAACCAGAGGATGTGTTAATCGTTGAGTTGTTTAGGCTTTGTGTGAACAGACACAATCAGTTCCAGGACCTTATCAGTTGGGTCAGAGCACTGTTCGTCCTCGTCGGCACATCGCCCGGGGAAGTAAGGTTTGGGGGGCTAAGGAAATGGGTGGATCACGTCGCAATCGCGGCCGTCCGGAATCAAGGTACGGCAGACGCCATCATGGATATCAGCGGGCGTCACTGCCAAGCGTAGCCTCCGACAGCAGCGACAGCAGTTCATCGTATTCGTCATCAGCCGGATCGGCCTCCGACTCAGATTACTCAAGTTCGGATGGTGTCGCCCAACCAAGACATAACTCGGCTTCGTTGCACTTGTTGAGAAATCCGCGTTACAGCTTCACACCTTGGAGCGTGGAAACGTGTCGGTGTATCATCGCAACGGCTCTTCAAAAAGAAGACGCTCGCGATATCTGGGTCATTTCCAAAAAACACCTGCCGGATTCAATACGTTGGTACTTTTTCGGACCAGAGGTTCAAAACAAAGCCTACTACGTTCGCAAGTTGGCCGCGAAAGCTCAACAAAAACTCAAAGAAAAAGCATTAGGTGAGATCCCGTTGGTCGGGCCTGCTGTGAAATCCGTCTACAAAGCGATCAGCGCGACCAATGAAACCAACGCTGATTTTCAGGGCAAAATGATTGACGCAACTGCAGAGTTCAGGATTTCGAACGATGATTTCGCGATGAACTCTAATATGATGGCTTTGTTCCGGGCGGCAGGAAAAATGGATTGCTACGGTTGGCTAGAGCAAAGAAGCGGAACAGAATACTGGCTCAAGTATACGCGCACCAGAGGCATACGTGGCGATAGCGATTTGTATCATTATTTCCTAAAAGAGGCGTCACTCTATAGTTGGGAGATTGAACCGGATATGAGGCCGCCTTTGGAAACGGCACAGGGTCTTTATTTGGCGGGCCCTGGGGGCATCATGGCAACCGATCAGAAACAAGGATTGTCCGGAGATAATCTTACTTTGGTTGAGGACGGCAGGGACAATCCTGTCATTGCAGAACTGAAGAGAGCGCCAAAGGCACTAAAAAAATTGGAAAGAAAGGTCGAAGAACTCAGCAAGAGATGAATCAAAGCCGGTCGATTATGCGTGTCATTCGATTGCATCTGCAATCGACGATCACGTGTAGCTAGAAATATTGGCTCCGGCGGTAGGGATCGAACCTACGACCAATTGATTAACAGTCAACTG
>CAZMRS010000482.1:0-2504 GCA_964568435.1 uncultured Boseongicola sp.
AGAGGGGTTGTGCGCTCGGAACGTCGCTTTGGCTGGCGATGGGGTTGGCGATTGCAGGTCTTCAGCGTCATCGATGAGGCCCATGTCGATGTGTCGCACCTCCTCTGAGAGTGTTTGGCCCAATCACAGCAAGATGGCGAGCACGCGGAGTTTCCATCTCGGCATCTTGCTGGATCGACCCGGAGCCAGAGGGGTCTCAAGAAATTGGAATTTTAGACAATGACAGTTCTGTGGGGTAACTCGGATTTTCCTCGATTCCACTTTGTGGAATCCGAGTTGTGGAATCCATATCTTTGAATTAACAAGCGTCGACATGGTGCTGCCACTTCGAATCACCCAAAACCGGATACTAATATTGCGTAAAGCAGACGCTCAGATCATATGTCTGAACGGGTCAGATCGGCCACAAGCGGCCGTCACTAGTTGAGGGCGTCCAGGCCTTGAAGCAACTGTTCTGCTTTGAGCGGTCCGGTATGTCGGTAGATGATTTCGCCTGAGTGATCCAAGCCCACCACGGTGGGCAACCCCACGACATCGAAGTGCTTGCCGATGTTCGGGTGTTCGTCCGTATCGATTTTGATGAAGACATAGCCTTCTTCCAGTACACGTCTCACGGACGCATCCGCGAACGTCGTTTTGTCCATCGTTCGACAGGCGCCGCACCACTCTGCATAAAAGTCGAGGAAGACGCGTTTATTCGACACTGCAGCCTCGCGGAGTGCCGCCTGGATCATCGGTGCTAGTTCAGCCTTTTGCTCAGTTCGAGCGAGTGCTACGCGACTCCGCTCAATGGACGGGCGAAAACCCGTATTGTCCTTAATGGCTTCAAGCATGGCGGCGGGCTCGATGTCATCGGGATCGTAGGACACGGTGAACTCATCGGTCGCAAGGTCGACCTTGATGTTTTGGATTCCTGGCAGCTCTGACAGAGCGGCTTCGACCGAATTCGGTCAGCTCATTCACGTCGCGCCGCTCTTGCTTTTCATCATGCCGTCGACGGCAATCGTCACTCTGAGCAACGACTGGTCCGCCCTTTCAGCTTGAGCGAGCAACGAAAAGGTCACCGCGGTCACTGCGACGAACAATTGCAGTAGGTTGGCAATCAAAGGATCTCCACTCTGTTCTTCTGACATACTGGACTCTAGACCCTGTAGCTACTACAGATACAAGCCTAGGTCTCAAGTAGCGATTCAATGATCGGACAGTCCGGTACATCCTCCCCCGAGCATTGTTTGACGAGGTCTCGAAGCGTGCCCTGCATGCGCTGTAGATCGCGTATTTTTGCACGGATGCTGACCAGCTGTTGCTCAGCAATGTGTTGCACACGCTCACAAGAGACTTCTTGCTGATCCACGAGCGATAGCAATTCGCGTATTTCTTCGAGCGTAAAACCCATTTCCCGGCAGCGGCGGATGAAAAAAAGCCGCCGTTGATGGAAGTCACTGTAGATGCGGTGCCCACCGGCACTGCGCCCTGGTTCTGGTAGCAGTTCGATCTTCTCGTAATAGCGAATGGTCTCGGCATTGACGCCGCTTTGCTCGGCCAAAACACCGCGCGTCACGTTCTTTTTGTTGTGAGGCTTCACTTTTTTCTTGATCCTGTAGTGACTACAGGATCTAAAGTAACTTACAGACCGTCGTTGGCAAGCAGAATCTCAGGATGACGCTTTCTCCTTCAGAGAATTGTCCGACACGGTCGAGACCAGGGAAACCTGTAGTCGCTACAGGTCGGTCAATCTGATCGACACAACGGAAAAGAGGCTGAAATGAGCGAAGCGCCTATCACCACAAAGCCGAACGCTGGAACGCCGAAAGACCGAAGCGCCCTGGCCGCATCAGGCAGTGTGCTCGGGGCCATCCTCGCCTCGTCCTGTTGTGTGCTGCCCTTGGTCCTGGTCACCCTCGGCGCGAGCGGTGCGTGGATCGGCAATCTCACCGCGCTCGAGCCCTACAAACCACTTTTCGCGGTCGTGACGATCGGCTTTCTAGCGGTTGGCTTCTGGCGCGTCTATCGCGAGCCCAAGATTGCCTGCGATGACGGATCGTTTTGCGCAACGCCGACTTCCGGGCGCATCACGAAAGCCGCTCTTTGGATTGCCACGGTGCTCGTCGCCCTCGCACTGACCATCGATTTCTGGGCGCCCCTCTTTTACTAGGAGATCATCATGAGAAAACTTCTGTACTCACTAGGCGCGATCGTCGTGATCGGGCTCGGGCTCGGCGGCGCAGCCACACTGAAATCGACGGCGATCTGGGCGGAAGCTCCGAAGGCAGCTGACCCTGCCGCGCTCGTCAAGCATGAAGCGCAAACACGCGTGTTCGCCATTGAAAACATGACCTGCGCTGCCTGTCCATTCACGGTCAAGAAGGCTATGGCCAGGGTCGATGGCGTGAAAGAGGTCAGTGTCGATTTCGACGCTAAGACGGCCACCGCTGTGTTCGATCCGTTAGTGGCTAACATCGAAGACATTGCTACGGCATCAACCGACGTGGGTTATCCCGCCA
>CAZMRS010000483.1:0-2485 GCA_964568435.1 uncultured Boseongicola sp.
GCGCGATGCACCGACACCGACGAACATCTCAACGAAGTCCGAACCAGAGATTGTAAAGAACGGCACACCGGCCTCACCGGCCACGGCACGCGCCAAAAGCGTCTTACCAGTCCCGGGAGGCCCCACCAGCAAAGCGCCTTTCGGGATCTTGCCGCCAAGGCGGGAGAATTTCTGCGGATTGCGCAGGAACTCGACGATCTCTTCAAGGTCTTCCTTGGCTTCATCGATACCCGCGACGTCATCAAAGGTGACCCGTCCGTGCTTTTCGGTCAAAAGCTTGGCTTTGGACTTACCAAAACCCATCGCACCGCCACGGCCACCGCCCTGCATCCGATTCATGAAGTAAATCCAGACACCGATCAACAAGAGGAATGGCAGGAATGTAATCAGGATCGACACAAAGCTCGACTGCTCCTGCGGCTCGGCCCGGAAGGTCACGTCATACTGCACCAGAAGGTCGGTCGCCCCGGCCCCTTCCGGCTGAATGGTGACATAGTCCCGACCATCGGAACCACGGAAAACAATCCGCTCACCATCGATGGTGGCATTCGAAACATTTCCGCCTTCAACCCGCTCGACAAAATCAGAGTAGCTGACGTTGGAGGTATTGGTGCTCGTCTGGCCACCTGAGATCAGGTTAAAAAGTGCCAGGATCAGCAGAAAGAGAACCAGCCAAAAGGCGATACTACGCGCGTTGTTCAAAGGACGCTCCTTTGGGAATCACATGGGTGGAAACGGCCACCTGTCCGACTGCATCATTAAATAGCCACCAATCACGGATCTTCAACGGGATAAGAGGAATTGTGAAAATCTGCCGCGCCCTGTGGCCTTGGCGGTCCATCCATTTTCAAAACCTGCCAAAGGGGCCGAAACTAACTCATCTCCCCGCCAAACTGACGGCGACGCCAGCAAAGACACGCGCGGCACACCCGATTTCCGCCAATCCGGCACCTCTTTCAATGCTTCACCAAGAGCCCTGATCTCCAAATCAGCGGAATGCGGCCCATCAAGCACCCACCGCCCGTCCCAGAGGACATCTGTCGGCGTAACATGGTCTTTGACAGTATTGTATTCGCGCGTGATTCGAAGCTTGTTCTTGATCGGGCGCTCGCCGTGTAGTCGTGTCACAAAACACCCACCAAGAGTGTGTTTGTCAGTGTCTATCATCGCAGCATCCATCTCGATGAATGCCAATTGACGCGGGGGGTACTCGGCGCCTGAAATCCAGCGAAACGCAGCACTCATCAAACGACGACCAACCTCATAGGGGATCTGGACCTCTGGCGTAAGGAAATTCTCCGGGAAAACAATATCGCCGTCGATGATCTCGATCGCCGGGTTCTCCATGACCTCTCGCCAAGCGTAGTGCTCCAATGCCCACCGCGCACTTTGTGCGTTGCTGGCAACAGATGCCAAGGCTTGCGCATTGACACCGGCCTCCTTCAAGGTCGCGAGCGCCTTACGCGCGCGCACCCGCTCGAACGTATCGTCTTCGTTTGACGGATCTTCAGACCAACTGATCTTCTGCGAACGAAGGTATACCCGAAGGTCTTCGCGCGATGCGGCCAACAGAGGCCTGACCCAAGTGACACCATCACGCTCCACCCGACGTTCCATGGCAGACAGCCCATCAACGCCAGATTTTCTCGCCAGGCGCATAACGACCGTCTCCGCCTGATCGTCTTCCGTGTGCCCAAGGGCAACGCGGTCGATGTTCCGCGATTTCGCCCACTCCGCTATCAACTCATAGCGCGCCCTGCGAGCCCGACCTTGCAAGTTGCCGCGCCCGTCCCAGCCATCCCAGACCAACACGTCGTGCGAAATCCCCGCATCTGTGCAATATGCGGACACGCGTGCCGCTTCCTCGCGGGCTTCCGCGCGAAGGCCATGATCCACGGTCACCGCAAAAAGCTCAAACCCCTACTCCCGCGAACTCCAGTGCATCAGATCGAGCAGTGCCATGGAATCGCTCCCACCAGAGACTGCCACCCCCAGCCGTTTCACGCGCCCACACACGAATTGGGAACCGCTCATATGCCGCAGCATCGCCGACATCGACTCGGCGTAGGCCGGATCTTCCCAATCCTGCCGCCCGCTTTCCATCAGGCACACCTATTTTCTTCTTGGCAAAAATATCCCCGCCGGAGGCCCAGATCTTTCTTAAAAATCTGCCCACCGCGACACCTTACGGCGAATGCCTGCATTCGCCTGCCAGCAACACATTGCACCGCAATGTGTGAGAGGACAACGCGGCGCAGTCCCAGGATCAAACACACCCGATGGACGCCCGAGCCGCCTGCGCCTCAAGCGACGCATCGCTCGCCGGGAACCGCGCTGTCACCTCGCTCAATGTGATACAGGCTTCAGACGTTTGTCCCAAACCATCCAAGGCAACGCCGAGCTTCAACAGCGCCGTAGGCGAGGTCGGCCCATTCGGTGTGCCGGAGTAGCTCTCAAGATACGCGCGCGCAGCCGAGGACGTCAG
>CAZMRS010000484.1:0-2469 GCA_964568435.1 uncultured Boseongicola sp.
GCACGCGCGAAGATCGCGGGCGACGGCGGCAGCCGCATTCGTGCAGGTGCGAGCCTTGTCGGTCAGGGCTGGGCTCCCATCCTCGCCATGATCCTTAAAGTTGGACAGCAGTCGCTGGCGGTCTTTGTCGTTTCGATTCTTGTCGGTCGCCTGAACGGTTTCCTCCTGGACATCGTGGGCCGTGACATCTGGACGATGATCCTGATTAACGGCTTTGGCATGATGCTCCTCGTCATCACGGCCTATAGTGCGGGGTGGTTCAAGGCGCAGCCATGGCGTGGCGGAAAGTCGACCTGATGCTTCGCCGGGAGTTCATAGCAAGCCTTGCCGCTTTAGTGGCCTCGCCCGGGTTTGCGCAAACGCACGGCGAGTCGGGGTTGCAGACCAAGGGTGTCGGCACACCGTTTAAAGCCGATGACGTCGTTTCTCTCGCGCGCCAGCTCAGCCGTCGTGACTACGTCAGCCCTGAGCGCATCCCCGAGGCGTGGACGAGCATCTCGTACGAGGACTACGTGTCCATCTGGTTCGATGTCCGCAACGCACTCTGGGAGGCCGAGGGAGACACCCCTCTGCGCTTGGACGTTTTCGCCCCGGGTCTATACTTTCCCACACCCATCGGGATTTCCGTGGTCGAAGATGGGGTTGCGCGACCACTGGCGTTCGACCTTGGCGTCTTCGACAAGACTGACAAGTTTCCCGAACTGCCAATTGACGACACGCTTGGATATTCTGGCCTCCGCCTGCGGGCCGAGCTTGAGAAGCAAGGCATCTATCAGGAGTTCGCCGTCTTTCAGGGCGCAAGCTATTTTCGTGCCATTGGAACGGGAAACATCTACGGTCTTTCTGCCCGTGGATTGGCGATCGACACGGCCGAGCCGACAGGCGAGGAGTTCCCTGAATTTCGATCGTTCTGGCTGGAAAAACCCGCCCCCGGTCAAGAGACCTTCGTGTTGCACGCGCTGCTCGACGGGCCAAGCTGCACCGGGGCCTACCGTTTTGAAATCACACCAGGTTCACCTCTCGTAATGGATGTTTCGGCCCGCATTTTCCCCCGTAGGGATTGCGATAACATCGGGATCGCTCCGCTAACCTCCATGTTCCAGTACGACCAGACCAACCGCCACAGGTTCACCGACTTTAGGCCGGCGGTGCACGATTCTGACGGTCTGCTGATCGTGAACGGGGCAGGAGAGACCATCTGGCGTCCGCTGGCCAATCCCGCGACACTTCAAATCAGTGCATTCATCGACGACAACCCGAATGGTTTCGGCTTGATGCAGCGGGCACGGAAATTCAGCGATTTTGCTGATTTGGAGGCCCTCTATCACCGACGCCCCGGCGTCTGGGTGGAGCCAAAGGGCGACTGGGGCGAGGGCAGCGTTTCCCTGATTGAAATCCCAACACCGTCCGAGATTTTCGACAACATCGTGTGCTACTGGCGGCCCCGAAACGGCTTGCGCAGCGGGTCGGAAAACACGTTTGAATACCGTCTGACATGGGGCGAAGACAGCGCGTATGGCAACGGCCTGCCAGTCCTCAACACCATGATCGGCTCTGCATTCGAGAACGATGGCATCATCGCAGCGATTGATTTCGCACCGGGCATCGATGTCCCCGAAAACCTCGATGACCTCACGAAAATCGTGCAATCCAGCGCCGGTGAAGTCTCCGGCGGCGTGCTTCAGCGTAACCCGGAAACAGGAGGCCCACGACTGGCCTTCAAGTTCCATCCCGGCGACGCACAACTTATCGAGTTCAGAGCTCAGCTTCGTTTGAATGGAGCTCCGCTGAGTGAAGTTTGGCTTTATCGATGGACAGCGTAGCGAAATACGCGGCCAGCTATATGCCGCCACGGACCCCGCTCAGGATGCTACCTCAGACGTTTTCTACGGTGCGCAACACAGGTCCAATCAAGGCCCCAGCGCGCGGCGTGGGTTTTGTGTGGCGCGTCTTCGCGTTCGTGCCCACGATCATCCTGTCAGTCATTCTGTGCATCTCGATTACGGGCTATCTCGATCTTGGTGGAGCTGCAGTGTTGGAAGGCGTGGCCCTGTCGCTTGTTGCGCTCACCTTCGTCTGGCTTGTTTTCTCTGTAAACACCGCGTGTCTTGGTTTGGTACGCCTCGCCCTTGTGCGGTCACGCCAACGGTCGGTTCAGGCGCAAGATAAACCCATGAAAGTGGCCTTGTTGGTCCCCGTATACAACGAAGCTCCGTGGGACGTTTTTGGAAATGCGTCGGCAATGGCAAAGGCACTCACCACTCAAGCTGACGACAACCAGTATTCCATCTTTATCCTCAGCGACACGCGCGATGAAACGATCGCAGACCTCGAAGAACGCGCATATTTGGCGTTGCAGGCTGAATACGGATCAAAGGTCTCGGTTCACTACAGGCGCCGAATGGAGAACACCGATAAAAAGGTCGGCAACATTGGCGATTGGATTGAAAACTGGGGCGCAGCCTATGA
>CAZMRS010000485.1:0-2467 GCA_964568435.1 uncultured Boseongicola sp.
CAGGCCTTCGATTGAATCCACATCCGGCTTTTCCATCATGTCGAGGAACTGGCGCGCATAAGCGCTGAGGCTCTCGACATAGCGGCGCTGGCCTTCCGCATAGATCGTATCGAAGGCAAGGGACGACTTGCCCGACCCGGAAAGGCCGGTGATGACCACAAGCTGATCTCTCGGAATATCGACATCGATATTCTTCAGATTGTGCTCCCGCGCGCCGCGGACTTCGATGTTTTTCAGTTCGGCCATTTCGCACCTTCTCACCACCAAGAGAGAGATAGCGGCCCGCCCGCAAACCTCAATGGCGACAAAAGGAACATTACAGGAACATTAATGCCGCGTCACGCGGATTTAGCGATTCTCTTGTGGATAAGCCAGACCAGCAGCGCACCTAACACCGAAATCGCCATGCCCGCGACCGTCAGCCCGGCAAACCCATAACTCAAAACCGAAGCAAACAAAGGAACCGAGGTGGCCGTGCCAATATTGCCAAGCTGCGCAATTGCACCGTTGGCCCGTGCCCGATCTGCACCATTGAGGTTAAGTGCAGGGACGTTCGCAAAAGATGCACCCGGCACCAGACCGATGACGATCATCGCCGCCATAACAACCCAAACATGCAAGGCGTCCGGCACAAGTAGCCCAAGTCCAAGAAGCAGAATGGACGCACCAAACCCAACCAGAAGAATATCTCTTGGCAAAAACCACCGCGCCAGCCATCCGGCACCAAAGGTACCGACGAGCGCCAGCAAAGGTAAAATCGGAGCCGTCCAGGCACCAAGAAAGTTCGGGTAGAACGTCAGCAAACCAAGAAACATCACTGTGTGCCAAAAAAAGCTAAGCGCCGGCGCCACCAGCCGTGGTGAGGAATAAATCGCAATATGCTTGGCGATGATATTCCCATCCCAGAGCACCCGGTCCTGCCCGCGCGGCACCAGAGGCCAAAGCAGGTTGAGCAGAACAAATCCGAATACGCCATGCGCAAAATAGACTTCAGAGGCTCCGTCAAACAAAGGAATGACGGCCGCAGCGGCGGCGAAGCCAACGCCAAAGAAAGTCCCCCAAAGACCCATGGCAATCGGAACGTCTCTGCCCCGTGACACCGCAGCCATCAAGGTCGGAGACGCCACAACGATTGCCAAATGGCAAAAGCCTTCAAATACCCGCAAAGACATGAAAAGCGGAAACTCTGGTAGCCAGCTTTGCGCGACCGACGAAAATGCAGCCGCGAACAAGGCGGTGAGCAACACCGCCCGAGCCCCGAACCGCGCAACAACCATGCCCGCCGTAACTCCGAACAGGATACCGGCCAAAGACACGGCGGAAACCGCAAATGGAACCGCCGAACCGGGGTACTTTATGGCGAGTGCGTCAAGAGTGAGCGCAATTTTTGCGAACTGACCGGCAGCAAAAAGCCCCACAAGGTACAAGAGTCCAATCAGTCGCCAGTCTGTCCGCATCAGCCCGTTCTCGCAGACGCAGACATCAGGTCAAGGTCTGTCAGGTACCGCGAAAACAAAGCTTCCAAAGAATGAAAAGATTGATCGAAGGCGCCGCCACAATAATGATCTGTCCGAAAAGGACCGGCAGCTCCATAAGGGCAAGCGGCGTCGCCAAAAGGCTCCAGGGTAAACCAACAAATATCAGAAAAACCGCGGCCAACCCGTCGGGCGTTGTCCCGAACAAGCCCTGGGTTCCGATCAACGCAATTGCATAGGCACCAAGACAAACAACAACGCCGGCCCCAAAAAGGAGCCAGCGCCAAAGCACGTTCGTGCCCTTTGTCATCAGATGTGGATCACCCGATCGTAAGCGTCCAATACACTCTCGTGCATCATCTCGGACAGTGTCGGATGCGGGAAGACGGTTTCCATCAGGTCCTCTTCCGTCGTCTCCAGTTGACGTCCAACAACATAGCCCTGGATCAACTCGGTGACCTCTGCGCCAACCATATGTGCGCCGAGCAATTCGCCGGTCTTCTCGTCGAACACAGTCTTCACCATGCCCTCAGGCTCACCCAAAGCAATCGCCTTGCCATTGCCGATGAACGGGAAGCGACCGACCTTAACCTTATAGCCAAGCTCTTTTGCCTTCGCTTCGGTATAGCCCACCGACGCCACCTGCGGATGACAATACGTACAACCAGCGATCGATTCCGGTTTCACCGGATGCACTTTGTTCTTACCGGCAATCAACTCGGCAACCATCACACCCTCATGGCTCGCCTTGTGCGCCAACCACGGGGCACCGGCGATGTCGCCAATCGCATAAAGCCCATCGACACCGGTGCGGCAGTACTCATCCGTCACAACGTGAGTCCGGTCGATCTTCACGCCAAGCGCCTCAAGGCCAAGTCCTTCGACGTTGCCCACAATGCCCACAGCCGAGATGACTGTATCAAAATCCATCTTCTCGACTTTGCCGCCGGTTTCGATATGCGCGGTCACCTTGCCCTTGCCGCGATCAAGCT
>CAZMRS010000486.1:0-2457 GCA_964568435.1 uncultured Boseongicola sp.
GCCGACATCCTTGCTGTCAGCCGTAACAACAATTGGGCTTTCGTCGTCGATTGCGAGATTGATGAGAGAGCTGAGTGTCTCATCCGTTTCGACACGTGGCGTGTCTGCCGGGACGCTTCCGTTTGCCGCGACGAAGTCATCTATCGGCTGCATGACTGCGTGCGCATGAACGACCTTCAATCTTGAAATGCCAGCAACAAAGTCAGCGACGTAATCATCGGCCGGCTCCATGACGATGTCCTCGGCGGTGCCGATCTGAACCATCTTTCCATCCCGCATAATCGCGATGCGGTCGCCAATTCGAACGGCTTCATCCAAATCATGCGTAATGAAAATTGTCGTCTTCTTGAGGATTTTACTGAGCCTAATGAACTCATCCTGCAGCTGACGCCTAATGAGCGGGTCTAGCGCGGAAAACGGCTCATCCATTAAGAGCACGTCAGGGTTAGCAGCAAGGGCTCTTGCAAGCCCGACACGTTGTTGCATACCGCCGGACAGTTCATGCGCGTACTTTGATCCCCAAGCACCAAGCTCGACAATATCAAGGATAGCCGCGGCTTGACGCATCCGTTCGTTCTTGGGGACTTTTCTTATTTCTAACGGCATCGCGACATTATCCAAAACGGATCGATGCGGCATCAGCGCGAAATTTTGGAACACCATTCCTATCTTCTGATTCCGAAACGCCTGAAGCTCGCTTGTGCCCAACGCCATCACGTCGGTGCCTTCAATCTCGATCTTGCCAGCAGTGGGTTCGAGTAGACGGTTGAAATGGCGCACCAAAGTCGACTTGCCGCTGCCCGACAAACCCATAATGCAAAAAATCTCGCCCCGGTTAACGGAAAGACTGACGTCAGCAACGCCGACAACCGCATTAAACTCTGCAAGGACTTCTGCCTTGCCCAATCCTTTTTCGCGGATGGCGTTCAACGCAGCTTGAGCATTCTCTCCAAATATCTTCCAGACATTGGATATCTCGATCACGGTTTCATCAGACATACAGCGGACTTCCTGAAAGAAAGAGAGTGTCGTGGCACGACAAAGCATTGTCGTGCCACCAAGTGCATTGGCTGATCTAAGCTTAGAGGCCGAGCCAGCTGTCGACGCGATCTGAGTTCGCATTGACCCATTCTTCAGCAACGTCTGCCGGATCACGACCGTTCGCGCTGATTTCGAATGCCAATTGGCTCACATCGTCTGCGGTCAGACCAAATTTTGTGAAGAATTCCGCGATCGCTGGCGAACGATCGGCCAGCGAATTAGACCACGCGATCTGTACGTCTTTGAGAGCGTCCTTGGTTGCAACCATAGATTTTTCATACCAATCGGCATCGTCCGAAGGCTGAACCATGACGTACTTTGCAGGATCGAACGTTGGTTCTGTAAGCATCCGAACGTCAAACATGAACCAAACCGCATGTGGCTTGTAGCAGTAGAAAGCATAGCCCTCGCCTTTGGCGATGCTGTCTTTGATACGCGCTGTCTTTACGCTTTCTTCGGCCCGGATCGGCTCGACAAAATCAAGAAGGCCATAATCACGAGTCTTCACTTCGTTCACATTGGCGGAAGCCCAACCCGGAGCACCAATCCACATCTCACCAAGACCGTTTCCGTCGCTATCCATCAGGCCGGCAACATCTGGACGACCTAGGTCTGCAATGTCGGTAATGTCGTTTGCGGCTCCAAAGTCTTCCGTCACACAGAACCCCTGGTTCCCCTGGTAAGGATTAGACGACAGAGTCACCGTGCCGGCCTCGTCAACGTACTTCTTGGTAAAGCTTTCCTGGTTCGGCAGCCAAACATCGGGGTGCACGTCGATGTCGCCTTTGCCCTGGTCCATGGCCTGGAAAATTGTCGCATTGTTGCCCGGCACGTATTCAACCGTTCCACCAATGCGGGATTCAACAACCTCACCGAGAAGGTAGGCTATTGCTTGTGCTCCAGTCCAAGAAGGCACACCGATTTTCACTTCTTCGGCGGCCATCGCCGGCAAGGCAAAAAGGCTTGTCGTTGCGGCGAGACTGATCATTTTCAATCTGGATTTCATTTTTCATTCCTCTGTTGTAGCGCGCTCATACAAGCGTCGTTATGGGTATTCTTTTTTGGGGCTCACTCGGTCGCAGGATACTTCTAATCCGTCTTCTTGCTGATCGTTTCTTCACGCCAGCTATCGACAGTTTGCTGACCGCCCAGCCATGCTCAAAAGTCTAAGGGAAGACTTTTTCTGATCTCCAATTCGAACATTTCATCAAACCATTCCGATTTTGCATGATTTCGGTTTAGCATGTGGTTGCTGAATGAAATGCGCAGGGAGAAATCATGGATCTAAACTGGCTACTTGATTTCGAGTGTTTGGCGAGAACACTGAATTTTACGCGCGCCTCTACCGAGCGGAACATCACGCAATCGGCTTTTAGTCGCCGAATCAAAGCTTTAGAGAATTGGGTCGGCCTGCCG
>CAZMRS010000487.1:0-2452 GCA_964568435.1 uncultured Boseongicola sp.
CAGCCCTACTTCTTTGGCCGTGGTGGCAATCCGGCCGAAGGTTTTGCTTACACCTATCATTTCTTCTGGGGCCTTGAGGACATCATCGCCAACTTTACCAGCCTCTGGAATGACAGCGGTGTGGCCAAGAAAGTCGGTGGCTTGTTCCCGAACGATGCCGACGGAAATGCCTGGGGTCATCCGGAGCTTGGCTTGCCGTCACCGCTTGCGGCTCAAGGCTTTGAATTGGTCGATCCCGGCCGCTACCAGCCACTGACGGACGATTTCTCTAACTATATCAGTGCGTTCAAGGATGCGGGTTGTGAGATCGTTACCGGGGTTATGATCCCGCCAGACTTCGGCACCTTCTGGAGCCAGGCTGCACAGCAAGGGTTCCAGCCAAAAGTGGCCACTGTAGGGAAGGCGCTTCTCTTCCCGTCGGCCATCGAAGCCTTGGGCGACCGCGGTATTGGCCTTTCTTCGGAAATCTGGTGGTCGCCGAACCATCCATTCAATTCGTCTCTAACAGGCACGTCGGCAGGCGATCTCGCCGCAGGATACTCGAACGCGACGGGTCGCCCTTGGACTCAGCCGATCGGGTTTAAGCACGCTCTGTTTGAGGTAGTTGCCGATGTGATTGGACGCGCCGAGGACCTTGAGGACGCCGATGCAGTCTCAGCAGCGATTGGTGCAACCAATATCAACACAATTGTTGGTACGGTGAACTGGTCGAATGGACCTGTGCCGAACGTTACCAAGACACCGCTCGTCTCCGGCCAATGGCAGGACAACGGAAATGGGGTAGAGTTGGTGATTACCAACAATACTCAGGCACCGGAAATTCCGGTGGGCGGCGAACTGCAGCTGCTCGCGTAACGAGGGCCATGTCCACGCTTCTCTCGATCCAGGGACTGCAAAAGTCCTTCGGCGCTGTTGTGGTCGCCGACGCCACGTCCTTTGAAATTTCAGAGGGCGAGGCAGTGGGAATTCTCGGACCGAATGGTGCGGGAAAGACGAGCCTTTTCAATCTAATCACCGGTACTCTGAATGCAGATTCGGGCCAGATTGGGTTCGCTGGTGCGGACATCACCAAACATTCAGCGGCCGCGCGGTGTAAAGCTGGCATCGCGCGGTCGTTTCAAATTCCGCAGCCTTTCGGCGGAATGACGGTGTTCGAAAATGCTCTCGTTGGCGCGACGCAAGGGGCAGGACTTGCCGGGCACGAGGCCGAGGAGCATGCGCTCTCTGTTTTGGAAGATACCGGACTTTTGGCAAAAGCGAATGCGCGGGCCGGGACCCTTACGCTTCTCGAACGCAAAAGGCTGGAACTGACCCGTGCGCTCTCGGCCAAGCCAAAACTCCTCCTGCTTGATGAGATAGCCGGCGGACTAACCGAGGCCGAATGCCAATCATTGATCGCGACGATCCAGAATATCCACGCACGCGGAACGACGATCGTCTGGATAGAGCACGTGATTCACGCGCTCCTGGCAGTGGTCGAACGGATCATTGTCATCGACTTCGGCAAAAAGATCGCCGAGGGCGATCCGAAAACCATCATGGAAAGCCCCGAAGTCAAAGAGATTTACCTTGGGGTCGATCCCGATGCCTGACGCGTTATTAACCCTCTCTGGTCTCGATGCCCACTACGGTGACTTCCAAGCACTCTATGGTTTGGACATGTCGATCAACGAAGGCGAGGTAATTGCCATCATCGGCGCGAATGGGGCCGGCAAAACCACTCTAATGCGCTCAATTTCCGGCTTGCTGAGCAACCGCGCAGACGGCGTGCGTTATCGGGGGCAAGCAATCGGCGCACTTCGAGCAGATGAGGTTGCCGGACTTGGGATTGCGCTTGTGCCAGAAGGACGTCAGCTTTTCCCCTCGCTCTCGGTCGAAGAGAACCTGTTGATTGGCGGGAAAGTCGGCCGTCCGGGCCACTGGTCATTGAAGAAGGTCTATGAACTCTTCCCGATCCTTGAAGAGCGTCGCCATCAGGCGTCAACCTCGCTCTCTGGAGGGCAGCAACAGATGGTTGCCATTGGTCGTGCACTTATGGCCAATCCGGATCTTATCCTGTTTGATGAGATTTCGCTTGGGCTTGCTCCCGTCATCATCCGCCAGATCTACGCGGCCTTGCCCGGAATAGTTGGCGAAGGAATGACCGCGATGATCGTAGAGCAGGATATCGCGCAAGCGCTGAAGGTTTCTTCCCGTATCTACTGCTTGCAAGAAGGGCGGATATCACTGGAAGGCGCAACGGGTGATGTCACCCACGAAGAGATCACGGCCGCTTATTTTGGGATGGACGCATGATTGAGTGGACCGGTGTCATCGTGCAAGGCGTACTCTTGGGAGGCCTTTACGCACTGTTCGCGGCTGGATTGTCGCTGATTTTCGGCGTTATGCGGCTTGTGAACATTGCACATGGCGACCTCATCATCCTCGCAGCCTACATGGGACTGACGACAAC
>CAZMRS010000488.1:0-2443 GCA_964568435.1 uncultured Boseongicola sp.
AGCGTTGTCATCGCTTTCGACACGACGTCAGGCGACGACAGAGTGCGCATGCCCACATCAGCTGCTTTGTTCGTTAGCACGCGGAGGGTCATTTTGTCTTTCTCAAAAGAGATGACAAACAACTCCAGCGTAAGTCCGGCAATTTCCTGTTCTTCGATCGAGATGATCTGCCCAACGCCATGCGCTGGGTAAACGATGAAATCGTTCGGACGGAATTCCATTTTCTTAGGCTTGCTCATTCAGACTCTTTCCTCTTAGCCCTTACCTATTGAGCGACAGAAGCACGCCGGGAACACACACATCTTCCCGTCGCTTCATCCTACCGCTGTCGCTGACACTGCGGCGCCTCATTGTCACTGACGCCGTCATCTCGCGTTATGTAACAGTAATATAGCAAAAAAATGGCGTTAATCCAAGGTACATGCAGTTTTTGGCATATACCGTTGCGTCACAGGCCGTAATCGCTGTCCTTGGGACGGTAATTCCCCAGGTCCCTGCGAATCGGCAGGTTTAGCCGCCTTCGCCGGGATTTTCGGAAAACAGCTCCATCTTTCCGGGCTTTCCGTCCATTTCTTCGGCTGTTGGCAGGGGATCTTTCTTCGTGATGATCACTGGCCAAAGTTCGGAATACTTCCGATTGAACTCGACCCATTTCTCCATATCCGGCTCTGTATCGGGGCGGATCGCATCCGCCGGGCATTCCGGCTCACACACGCCGCAATCGATGCATTCGTCGGGGTGAATCACCAGCATGTTCTCACCCTCGTAGAAGCAATCCACAGGGCAAACTTCGACACAGTCTGTGTACTTGCAGGCGATGCAACTGTCGTTGACGATATAAGTCATGGAGGGGTCTCTTTAAAACTGACGCGACTGCCTAACCCAAGCCCCGGTTTCATTCAAGCGGGCCTTGCTTGTAAAGGCGCGCATTGCGGCGATCTTTCCCAGTTGGCCGACCTTTTCCTTCAAAGCGTGGGTTTTGTGGAACAGGCTCCTCGGGCGGGGTCAGATCCGTGTACAGTGTTTGCGCCTCTGGAGCCGGACCTCGACGTGTTGACAAGGCTTCGACGCGGATCACCCTAACCCGCCGGGCCTGCGGGAAGGTCAGAGTGAACCCAGGGCGCAGGCCAAAGCTGGGCTTGGAGACACGATCGCCGTCGACCCGGACGTGCCCCGCGGCGACTAGTTTTGTAGCAAGGCCCCGTGTCTTGAAGAACCGGGCGTGCCAAAGCCATTTATCGAGGCGCTGAGTTGGGGTTGGCTCGGTCATTGGAGATGTTGGAGGGGGCTCTGCCCCCGCCTCGCTCCGCTCGGCCCCCCGGGATATTTGGACCAAGAAGAAACAGCAGACCGAATAAGGCCGTTAGCCATCCTTCTTGGTAAGCCCCATCAGGGCCGCCGCGAACGGGTTATCGGGATCGATAGCCTTCTCTTTCTTCGGTGGACGTGCCTGGAAGTTGCGAGCTTTGCTGCCGCCATCCTTGCCGCGTGGCTTGCCTTTGCCCTTTGGTTTGCCGCCTGGCTTACCCTGGGGGCGGCCCCGGTTTTGCTGGCCACCGCGGTTTCCGCCCCAGGTAAAGGTGTAGAAGACTTCGATACGGTCTTCCTCGGACGCAGGCTCCGGGCTGGGTTCGGCGGGTGTGCTCTCGGCTTCGGCAGGCGCGGGCTCAGAGGGTGGCGCCTCGGAGGCAGGTTCGGGTGTGGCTGCCTCCACTTCGGGTGGTGTCTCGATGGCTGGGTCGGCAGCTGGCGCCTTTTCGCGTTCGCCGCGCACCCCGTTGTAGCCCAAGCCTTCCATAAGGTTGGCGAACTGTTCCAATGTCATGCCGGTGATCGACAGCATATCGGGATTAGCTTCAAAGCCGCCGCGGCTGTCTTCCTTGCGCAGCATATCGGCAAGTCGCTCCAGCATGTCGATGCGGATCGAGCGCTCGCCCGCCTGCTTGTACCCCGCCATCAGCGCGTGGCGCTGGGGTGTGCCCGACGCCGTAAGAATCGTGACGAGACCTGGTGGCGGGCTTTCGGGAAACTCGTCGAGCTTCTCGGCCAGCGCCCACAAGACCAAACGCAGGCGCGTCGGGGCTGGTTTCAGAAGCAACGGCATGAAGATGGTGAATTGGCCAAAACGGACACCGTGTTTGCGCAGAGCGGCGCGCGCGTCCTGATCGAGTGCTTTGACTTCGTCGGCAACATCACGACGATCGACAATGCCCATGGCTTCGACCATACGAAAGCCAAAGCCGCGCGCGAGACCTGTCAGCGTTTCGTCCCGCTGAATGTTGAGGAGCGGTTCAAAGAGGGCGGCAACCTTGCGATCGATGAAGTGCTGGAGGCGACGCTGGACCTTTTCGGCAACGTCCGTGCCCGCTTCATCATCGACGAAGGACTGAACACGCGGCTTCATGGGATCGTCGCCGGCAACGAGTTTGCCCACGGCGTGTTC
>CAZMRS010000489.1:0-2435 GCA_964568435.1 uncultured Boseongicola sp.
CATCGGCGTGCGGATTTCATGGCTCATGTTTGCAAGAAAAGCCGACTTGGCCCGATTTGCGCCCTCGGCGCGGGCACGTGCCTCGCGCAGTTGCTCCTCGCGGTGCGTTTGCTCTGTGATGTTGAGGGCAAGTGTCACAAGATCACCGTCCCGGGTGCGGCGATCGATAAGCTGCACGAATTGCCCATTCCACATCTTCAGGACCGCGTGACCGATCCGGTCGCTGCGATACCGATCCAGCATCATGGTCTGCCAGTCGGCCGATGTTCTGTCACCGATGTCGGCCAGCCCCTCATCGGCCAAAAGCTCCATGAGCGTCGCCAAGGGCACCCCGGGGCGAACCATCTCAAGGCCCTCAAAGATCGACAAATAGGCCCGATTTGCCGCAATGAGCCGGTCGTCGGGGTCGAAAACAGCAAAGCCATCCCGGATCGTTTCAAGCGAATCCCAAAGACGTCGCTCGGCAATGACCATGGCGCTCTCTGCGCGCAGAAGGTCTCCTTTTACGTGCGTCACCTCTGATTTCAGTGATGCAGCTTCGTCCTGAGCGCGGGACATTTCCTCGCGGCTTGAAACAATCTCGCCACTGAGTTTGCGCGCGTGGTGAGACAGCTGGCGGTTGGCTTCGCCCAGTTCCGTCTTGAACTGCTCCATCAGCTTTTCGGCGGCAAGCCGGGCGCGCCGCTCTTTTTCCAGAGCCTCAGCGATGTCCATCAACCACTCCGTCGGCGTCCCCTTTCCGGCGACCTCAGCGGTTATGACGCAAACAGGGTAAAAAACCTGTTAACCTCTATGAACGCGCAATGTTTGAAAGCGCCACGCGATGTCGCCTCTTGGCTGTTAGTGGCGGACGCGAGTGCTAGAGTGCCCACAAACAGGAGGACGCAGATGCCGGATTTCACGCATCATCTCGAAACCACGCTAAAGGCGATAGAAGCGGATGGCCTCTACAAGCGTGAGCGAAACATAACGTCCCCGCAAGGCACGCACATATCCGTGGCCGGGGCCGAAATGCTCAACCTGTGCGCCAACAACTACCTCGGACTGGCCGACGATCCGCGGTTGATCGATGCCGCCAAAAGCGCGTTGGACAGCCATGGGTTTGGTATGGCGTCTGTACGTTTCATATGCGGCACACAAGATCTGCACCGAGCATTGGAAATGCGCCTTGCGCAGTTTCTTGGACACGACGATTCAATTCTGTTCGCTGCGTGCTTTGACGCCAATGGCGGCGTTTTCGAACCGCTTCTCGGACCGGAAGACGCCATCATCTCAGATGCTCTGAACCACGCCTCCATCATCGACGGCATTCGGCTCTGTAAGGCGAAACGCTACCGCTATCGCAACGCGGATATGGAAGATCTGGAAGCAAAACTGAAACAGGCCCGCGCAGACGGCGCACGCTTCACCATGATCGCGACGGATGGCGTGTTTTCCATGGACGGCTATCTTGCACCCCTGAAGGATATCCGCGCTCTGGCCGACAAATACGACGCGCTGGTTATGGTTGATGATTGTCACGCAACGGGATTTGTCGGTCCCAAGGGTCGCGGAACTCCGGCTGAAGCTGGCGTGCAGGTTGATGTGCTCACGGGGACGCTCGGCAAAGCCATGGGTGGCGCCATTGGCGGTTACATTGCTGCGTCTCAGCCAGTTATCGACCTCCTCCGTCAGCGGGCGCGGCCCTACCTGTTCTCTAACGCCTTGCCACCGATGGTGTGTGCTGCGGGAATTAAGGCCATCGACCTTGTCGAGGCGGGGGACGACTTGCGAGAGCAACTCTATGAGAACACCCAGTACTGGAGAGCCGGGTTGGAGAACCTCGGTTTTCGAACTCTTCCAGGCAGCCACCCGATTGTTCCGGTGATGCTGGGCGAGGCACGCCTTGCGCAAGACATGGCGCGGCGCCTTGGTGAGCTGGGCGTGTTCGTCGCCGGGTTCTTTTTCCCTGTGGTTCCAAAAGGCCAGGCCCGCATCCGCACACAGATGAACGCGCGCTTGACAAAAGACGATCTCAACCGCGCACTCGCCGCGTTCGAAACTGCCGGCAAAGACACAGGGGCGTTGTTATGACCAACCAGATGAAGGCGCTGGCCAAAACCGCCCCTGCGCCGGGCCTCGATCAGATCACCGCGCCGGTCCCGGAAATCGGCCCCGATGACGTGCTCATCCGGGTGAACAAGACGGGCATTTGTGGCACGGACATTCACATCTGGGATTGGGACGAGTGGGCTGCGAAGACTGTCCCGGTTCCACTCATTACCGGGCATGAGTTCGCGGGAGAGATTGTCGAACTTGGTCGCAACGTCACTGATCTGACGCTCGGCCAAAGGGTGTCAGGCGAAGGCCATCTGATCGGAAAACAATCCCGCCAAAGTCGCGCAGGAAAGTTTCACCTCGACCCCGAAACGCGTGGCATTGGTGTAAACGAACAA
>CAZMRS010000490.1:0-2430 GCA_964568435.1 uncultured Boseongicola sp.
TGACTTGCGGCCAGTTCCACCATCTTGTCGGCCATCGCGCCGTAGCTATGGTCGCCGTCCGTGCGCTGCGCGGTGAAGATCACGGCCCAGTAGGGTGGTTCCGGCAGCGGCGCGAAGCGGCTCATCCGCAATAGGCGCGCAGCACGATACCCTGATCGTCGGTCATCAGGTTCAGGCGCTTGATGTCATAGTCCTGGGTGACGAGCATGCCGGGCGGAATGATCCGGACAGGTCCGGCATGGGTCGCCCCGGCCTGAGACGCCGGCAGGCCGATCAGCGGCGCCGGATCGCCGCCCGCTATACAGTCGAAATACTGCTGGTCGGGCGTCGGCGGGGGCAGCGCGCCATCGACGGGATCAGGCGTGGGGCTGCAGGCGGCCAGCGCCAGCGCGCCGAGGGCAAGCAGGGGCTGTTGAAAATGTGTCATGGTCAAAGTGTTAGCCGCCCGATCGGGTCGGGGCAAGTCACCCGCACTTCAGCGATGCGATGCGCCCGTTCTGACTGATGGCGACGGTCAGACGATTGAGGTCCACATCCCGGGCATCGATCGTGTCGCCGTCACGCAGGAGGCGCAGGGGGGCCGCGTAACGCCGCCCTTGCAGCGCGCTTTCCGAGCGTCCCACGAGGAATTGCACGGTGGCCGCGCCACAGGGGTCGTCCGCCTGCGGGATCACGGCGACGTCGCCGCCCACACCGCCGCCGCCACTTTCGATCGTGCAGGCCGAGATAATCAGCGCCGTCAGCGTCAGCGGGTAAGAGAAAACTTTCATTCAAACAGTTCCTTGATGTCTCGGGGGCGATAGGGCCGCGCCCGGGTTCCAATGTCAAGCGGCGGGGCGCAACTTCATTCCGCGGCGATCTTGATGACCGGCTCCATGCGTTCGAGGATTTCCTGTGCCAGGTGGCATTTGATCTGATGCCCGTCGCCGCCGAGGTCGCGCATGGGCGGCACCTCGGTTTCGCACAGGTTGCCCGGCACCTCGGATTTCCAGCGGCAGCGGGTCTGAAACGGACAGCCCGAGGGCGGGTTCATCGCCGAGGGAATGTCGCCTTCCAGCACGATGCGCTGTTTCTCGATATGGGTGTCGGCAATGGGCACCGCCGAAAGGAGCGCCTCGGTATAGGGGTGATACGGCGGCGAGAACACGTCCTGCGTCGCGCCCATCTCCACCACATGGCCGAGATACATCACCAGCACCCGGTCGCTGAGGTAACGCACGATCGAAAGGTCGTGGCTGATAAACAGCAGCGTCGTCTTGTTCTCGCGCTGGATTTCCATCAGCAGGTCTGTCACGGCGGCCTGGACCGAAACGTCGAGGGCCGACACGGGTTCGTCGGCGACAACGATGCGCGCTCCGCCGGCAAACGCGCGTGCGATACCGACGCGTTGCTTCTGACCGCCCGACAACTGACGCGGCATACGGTCGGCGAACGCCCGGGGCAGTTTTACGAGGTCAAGAAGTTCGAGCATCCGCTCGCGCCGCTCAGCTTCAGAGTTCCCGATTTTGAAAATCTCGAGAGCGCGAATGATCTGGCGACCAACCGTCATGGAGGGGTTCAAAGTGTCGAACGGGTTCTGAAACACCATCTGAACCGAAGACACAGTTTTGGTGTTCCGGTTTTCAATTGGTGTGTCCTGAATAGCTTGATTGTCGAGTAGAATTTGACCTTCTGTGGCCGTTTCTAGGCCCATCAGAACCTTCGCAAACGTAGACTTACCGCACCCGGATTCCCCTACAATTGCAAGGGTTTCGCTTTCGCGGGCCTCGAAGGAGAGGGTCTCGTTCGCTTTGACCACTTTCTTATTGGCACCGCCAAAAAGAGCATTTGCCGAAACCTCGTAGTACTTCTTGAGGTTGTCCATTTTGAGGACAACATCGCCCGGCTCGGTTTTCTTGCTTTGGTCGCCAACTTCCATGGGCGCGTCCCAGTCGATTTCTTCGAACTTCAGGCAGCGCGTGGCGTGGCGGTCGTTGCCTTCGACAGCATGCATTTTGATGTCGGACGCGTCGCAGCGGCCAGCCTCAAAGTAGTCGCAGCGGGGGCCGAAGTTGCAGCCTGGAGGACGCTCGTGTGGAAGCGGGAAGTTCCCTGGGATCGCGACGAGTGGACGCGAGTTTTTGTCTGCGCCAGGCAGTGGGATCGAGCGAAACAGCGCCTGCGTGTAAGGGTGCTGCATCTTGTCAAAGACGTCTTCGATGGAGCCTGTTTCCACAGCTTCGCCCGAGTACATAACGCAAAGTCGGTCGCACGTTTCGAGGACTAAGCCCAAGTTATGGCTGATGAATAGCATGGACGTGCCGTACTTCTTGCCGAGGTCTTTGACCAATTCTACCACGGCTGCTTCGACGGTCACGTCGAGGGCGGTGGTAGGTTCGTCGAGGATCAGAAGCGACGGCTTTGACATTAACGACATGGCGATCACGATAC
>CAZMRS010000491.1:0-2429 GCA_964568435.1 uncultured Boseongicola sp.
AGTGGAGCCACTCTTCCTCTGTGAGGGGTGGGGTGAGAGGGTGGGTGGAAGGGATAAAATCCTTGGCCATCCTGTCTCCGCCTTCTTGCTGAAGTCGGTTATCGGCAAACTCAGTTAATGCCGAATTAATGATGAATTTTATCGAACTCGCTATTTTTGGGGAGGTGCGAGACGCCTGCCTGTTGCTCCTGTTTCGCTTGCTGCGCGCGCGATGTGATGGCTGTGTGGCCAGCGTGACCCAGGTTCGGATTCACCAAAAATTACTGATTATGAACGCCAAAAACCCCGATCGGTTTTACGTCGGTAACACGTCGGTATTGCGTCGGTGGATGCGTTCGCAGGTGTGTGGGTTAACGCAACGTGCGCATTGAATAATCGACTTTATTAAACCCATTGATTAATTAACAGCTTGGTTTAATAATGAGTCATATGACGACATCCGATGCCCTGGACGCCGCATTCGCGGCTCTTGCCCACCCGGCCCGTCGGGCGATTCTGGCGCGGCTTGCGGAAGGCGAGGCGACGGTCAACGAGTTGGCCGAACCGTTCGAAATGAGCCTGCCGGCGGTTTCGAAGCACATTCGGGTTTTAGAAGACGCCGGTTTCATATCGCGAGGCCGATCAGCTCAGTTTCGACCCTGTCGCATTGAGGCAGAGCCTCTTGAGATCGTCGCGACGTGGACCGAGCAATACCGTGCAGTCTGGGGTCGTCGCTTCGACGCAATGGCGCGCGCACTGGATGCAGAAAAGGGAGAAGAGACATGAACGACGACATGAGCTGGGTGCGGATCGAGCGCCACTTTAATGCATCCGTTGAGGCGGTCTGGGCGATGTGGACAGATCCGGCGAAGTTTCAAAGCTGGTACGGACCTATGGGGATGTCCGTTCCGATCGCCGAGATGGACGTCGCCGTTGGTGGTACGCGCAAGATTTGCATGGAGATGAAAACGCCCGAACGCACGATGTCGATGTGGTTCACCGGCGAATACAGGGAAATCACCGCTCCGACGCGGCTGGTTTACACCGAAAGCATGTGTGACGCAGACGGTAACCTTATTTCGCCCGCCAGCATGGGGATGCCCGACGGCACGCCCGAAGTGACAGAGGTGATCGTCGAGCTTGCAGAAGTCGATGGTGGCACGCGAATGGTCATGACCCATATGGGTGTGCCTGCAGGCACCCCGGGCGAGGGTGGCTGGATGCAGGCATTTGATAAACTGGCGGGTGCTTTGGGGTAACTTCCTTGCCGCTCTCGCAGGGTGAATTGGAGGCCGAGTGCACCGTATGACTGGATGATGCTTCGTCCCGTCAAAGGATGGCGACTGACCTAACGAGCGCGTTCCCATTCAACGAATGCCGTGACGGCGAGCCCCTGAAAGCTTGCACCCGCCGCGCTGAGGGTAAGGCGATCGCGAACTATGGCCTTCTCTCGCCTTTGTTCACTGCCGACCCAATTTGGGAGCGAACACTCGGTCACGTGGTGCACGACGTGGTCGCCGTGGTCTGTGAAGCGGCCAGCGTAGGTGATGTGACTTTGCATTGCCGCTGTGTTCTCGGCGTCAGTGCCGGTGAAAGGATCGTTCTTGGCGAAGGGCTGACGATTTCCGGCGGCGAGATGCACGAAGACAAATCCGTCGGGTGAATAGCTGATGTAGCCTGACGCGTCTTCGCCCAACGGATAGACCCGGGTGCCGTCTTCGCGCTCGTTGTACCAGGCGATCAGGGACCATGTTCCAATGAGAGGATTGGGGTCGGGCATCTTTGTCAGTTCATTCGGATGTCATGCGGAAAGATGGTGGGAGCTACCGCCAGGAGCAAGGGTTTTCTAAGGCCGGTCGTCGGCGACAAATTCGTCGATGAACAGGCTTAGAAACTGCGGGCGGCCCGTGACGCCGGCTTTGCGGTAGATGGCTGCGGTTTGGGCTTTTACAGTGCCTTCGCTGACGTTGCGCAGTTTGGCCATTTCTTGCGTGGAAAACCCCTTGATGGCGAAGATGGCGACATCACGCTCGGCGGGTGTGAGTTGCCATTCGGTAAACAGTTCTTCGAGGACGTCACGAAAGGCGCTTTGGGTGCGTTTGAGCGCGGCTTCGGCTTTCGCGGCTTGGGCGCGCGCCTGACGCAAGGCGATTATCGACACAACGACCCCAAGAACGAGACCAAGGGCAGCTCCGATTTCGATCAGTTCGATGAACGTCCACGAAAGTGGGGGCAACGGGATGGCGAAAACAGAGGCCAGAATTTGCGAGACGAAGAAGCCGGCGCAAAGCACCTGGATGACCAGCACAACCGAGAGGACAAAACGGTTTTTCACGGATGAGCCCAGTCGGCTTGGTTCGTCATGGCTTAGTCGTGGTCATCTTTGTCGTCATCGTCATCATCGTCCGGATCATCATCGTCGTCATCGTCATCTTCATCCTCATCGTCTT
>CAZMRS010000492.1:0-2420 GCA_964568435.1 uncultured Boseongicola sp.
CTGGAATGCTCTTGAGTCACCGGATGTTAGTGCTGTAGCTATGCTGAGGCGCGCCTCCGAAAGTCTGCCTGAATCAAGAAAGGTCTCCGCCCGGAGGATCGGATGACCATTTGCCAAAGCAGCATGTCGCCACTTCATCCGTTGTTCCTTCAGATTGTCGCCAAGACTCTCGTGCATCTCGCTGCAGCGGTTCAAGCGAAAACGCAACTCTTGAATAGAAGTCGTGAGGTTTGTCCGCGATTCAAGCTCGTCAATCTGAGCATGACTAGTCATGATTTCGTCGCATTCGCTAAGTGCTCTGTACAACTGATACTGCGAGCCTACGTCGCCATCAACTGCCGCTGTCAAATGCGCGTTGTACAGCTCCATCGGTCGTTCTGGGTAAACCGATGCGGGTATGTAACCGGGAGGTGCAGCGTCTGAGCCATTGCTATGGCTTTGCTTGCCTAGATCGGTCGTTCCATCTTTAGGCTCGTCGTTGGTTTCAACTAAGGCATCTGCCTCGCTGCTGTACATGACAGATTGAGTCTCGACTGACTCGTCAATCTCGGGTGCAGTCTGGTCAGAGGTTGACCGTACGTACACCGTCGCGGCTATAATCGATCCGAATATGACAAAAACAGACCATTTAGACATCTTTGACAAAGTCTTTGACCGTATGTGAGGGACATATGCCTAAGAATAAAGCGAAAGGGGCTCTGCTACTACTAGTTTCCGCCTTGGTGCTCGCAGCAGCATTCGAAGTGGTAAACATAGACGCACCTTATGAGCCCAATGCTGAGGGACCCAATCTGGAGCAGGTATGGCACGCCACTGGGGGGTTCACTCTTAGCGCCAGTATAGGAAAGATCGTTCTCGCAAGATTTAGTAATCCAGATGGCTCGGCGACATACGCGCTCTATAAAAAAATAAGCCACTTCAGCATCGCGGCAGGTTGGAAGAGGATATCAGCAGCCGTTAACGTGGCGGCGGGCGAAGATGTTCCAGATATAAAGCCCAATCAAGCGCTTCTGAATCCTGACGAGTATCAGTTGAATGCCGCTGGAGAGATGCTATTTGCTATGGATGGTGGTTCGCAAACACTAGAAATCCTTGTGCCAGGTACATACGGTGGTGACGGGCCTGTGCTTGGGGGCACACCTTCTATAGGCGAGAGTGGAAATTATTGCGGCCCCGGAACTGACTATGACTGCGTGTACTTTTGAGTCGAGCCACGGTTGAACAGAAGACACACCAAATGTTGAAGGGGGTGAGCGCCCCCTTTTTCTTGCTCTGCGCAACCGTAAGGCGCCGAACGACGACATCATAATGCTATCTGGTTCGCCTTGTGCGTCGTTTCCTACCTGACAGGTCAGGCGGATTTCCGTAGAAACCTGAGTCAAGTTCTTTCGACGCATCGGGGATAGCTTGTGTTGTGGTCTAGTGATACTCCGAGTTCGACTCGTTGCAAAAGTCGACACGGATCTCAGCGTCAGGCGTATTTGATCGATCCGGCATTGAATTAGAGGGGGGGGAGGTCGGAGGGCAGGGATCTTCACGCCTACCCCTGCATACCGCCACAACGACAAACGCTTCGTTGTTAGCGAGATTCGATTCTCCACCGAAGTGGGAGATGTGGGTTTTGAACGTGAGAAGCTCGGACAAGGAATCGGCTGCTTCTGCCCGATCGGGCGAGCAAGCACCTATCTTCCAGATCATTGGTTCAGTGTCTTGCGAAGGGATGATGTTGTCGCGCTGATCCGGCCTATGCTCAAAAGGGATACGACTAGCCGCTATTGCGAACTTTGGATCCGAGTGTTTGAGTTTACCTTTAACGATCAGGGTTTCTTGTTCGGTACTCATTGCCGTGCCGAAAGTGATGTGCCGATAAAGGCGAATCGCCGAACCAACGAGTAGCCCAAGTTGATCCTTGCGGTGCCGCTTTGTTCGGTCTGACTTGGTCGTTTGGTCAGGCCTCATAATTTGGGTCCAGTTGTTTTAGGATTGGAGCGGAAGGTTGCTCCCACGGTCGGTCCTTCAGTAGCTCCAACCACGGTTCGTTCGGCAAGGCTTCGTTTCAGCGGCGAGCTTCAATCCACTCTGTGACTTCGCGGGATCGCCAGCCCACCGCCCGCTGACTGAGTTTGACCTGGCTCGGAAATCGTCCAAGCTTTACCAGCTCGTAGATTGTTGAGCGTGACAGGCCAGTTTGTTGGGTCACGTCCTTCAGTCTCAAGATCCTGGTGCTATCCATCGTCTTTCTCCCTGGAGCTAAACCGACATGCTAGGCGCACCGCGGGCAAAATCTGGAGAAAAGCCGTCCATCTCTTGAATCATTTTTTCGAACGTTCGGTAGCGTTCAGGATCCTAGGGCCCGGGAAGCCATCTCGACTGATTTTCGATCTGATCAGGGGCAACTTTGGGGGCAACACAAAGTGTGT
>CAZMRS010000493.1:0-2408 GCA_964568435.1 uncultured Boseongicola sp.
CAAGGCGACACCAGTGTAGTCGAGAACATCAACAAAATTCATGGGTTTGATCATCTTCATTTGGGATCAGAGGAAACAGCTTCGGGAGCGCTTAACGAGCTATCCCGCAAGTGTCCGGTGCGACGGTCGTTTCGAAGGGGAAGAGATTGCTCATGCGTCAGCAATCTCGACTGTGCGTTTCAGGACATCGACGCCCTGTGTCTTCCAGAAATGCAGCAGGTCAATGAAAATCCAATTCTCGGCCAGCTTGTCGCCCTCACGGCGGTAGATGTCGATCACCCGCATTTCGCCGGGTTTGTCCGAACCGGGCATCCCCATGAAGCCGCCTGTGTGCCGGGCAGTGAAGTTAGGCCAGCCGAAGAAGCCTCCGTAATGACCTTCGGCAATGCGGGCGAGGTGCTGGGTCTTGGAACGGTCGGTGAAGGCCGCGCGAAATGGGCCCGAGTGCTGCTTGGCGTAGCGATCGATCGTGTAGGTCGCGCCGATCCCCGCCGGGCCCCACCAGATCATGTCATCATGCCAAGTTTGGGCCAGTTCTTCTTCAAGCGGAAGGCCCGACCGCCAGGTTCCCAGATCACCGATCATGGCATTGATCGCTGCAAGCGTGGCCTGGCCCTCGGCCTCCGGCGCATCGTCGTATAGCAGTCCATCATGGGTCAGCGGGCCGGGCTGGACCAGATGCGCAGCGGTTTGCGGCGGGAAAGGACTGAGCCCGGCCTGCATCATCAGGTGGGGAATGTCGAAATACATCGCGGTTTCGACGATGCGGCCATTTTCGACCTTGTTGAATTCACAGTATCGCAGAAAGGCCATCTTGCCGGTAGGCGGGATGCCCAGCCAGGGCCGGTCAAAGAGGCCCATCAAATGGCCCATCGACACGACCCAGGTGCCTGCGAACCCGTCCAATTCGTTGTGCCCGGCAAAGAAGATATCTTGCCGCCGTTGCAGCCGCGTCAGCGACTGGCGCAGGGGTGCCCAGAATTGCTCTGCCACAGCGTCCGGCCCGACCAATTCGCCAAATGGGTGGAACCCGCGCCACAGCGCGTCGGGTGCCATTGCTTCTGAAAGAAGCGATCCGATTCGATCCGGAGATGCCTCCTCCAACGCAGTGTAAAGGTCTCGAACGACTTGTTTTTCTTCCTGAAAATTCACAGCTGCATCCTGCGTTTGTCTCTTGTTCACGGCATGCGTACTTGTCAATCTGACACTTGCATGTCCAGTGAATTTCCCGACGAAGGCTTGGTCACGTCCATCAAGGTGGCGTCATTTGTAAGGTGGCCCGACGTAATGTTCAGGCGGTTGGAAAGGTCCGCTTCGGTGGCATTTCCGAACTCTTAGCGAGACACAACGCGGCGCAAGCTTTCAAGCAACCACATGTGGAGTGGACTGTTGGCATCGCGCGTATGTCGAACAGCTTGCAACTGAAAATCGCCTACCTCTATCGGCAACGGCTTGTGGATGATTTCAAAACGTTGCCCGTTACCCTGGGCAACACGCTCGGGCAGAGTCATGACAAGATCCGATCTCTCGATGATCGAGAGTGCCGAAAAGAGCGACGGAACAATAGTGCGGATGTTTCTCTTGTAACCTTGCATGCGGAGCGCTTCGTCCACCCGGTTTCGGATCAGACCATGAGGAGAGACAAGCAAGTGGTCTGCTTGCGCCATGTCCTCGAGTGTCGGGTTTGCAGTCAACAGGGGGTGGCCGCGACGGCCGGCCAGAACGTAGTTCTCCGAATAGAGGTCCTCGACGACAAATGTCGCGTCGTTTCTTGGCGGAATATCAAAGTATCCAATGGCAAGGTCGAGCCGTCCCTGCACAAGTGCCTCAAGGGCCTCACCATAGACCAGAGGGTAGGCATGGACATCGATGTTCGGGCTGAGAGTGCGCATTTCGATAACAAGCTTCGGTATCACTGTCGTCAGTTCGTAATCGAATGCCCCGATCCTGAGGTCGGTCGCGGTTGACGCCGGATCGAATTCTTCCGGGTCGTCGAGCGTTTCGGACAGCAGTCTCACAATCCGGCGAATCTTGGGTTCCAGCTCTTGCGCCAGCGATGTCGGTTCCAACCCGTGCGCGCGACGCAGAAAGAGCGGATCTTCGTAGAGCGTGCGAAGCCGTTTCAAGGCATGGCTGACCGCCGGTTGGGTCAATCCCATCTCGCGCGCCACGTCCGTTGCTTTGCGATGACGCATGAGGCCGAGGAAGATCAACAGGACTGTCGTGTCGATCAATCTCAAATTAACTTGGCTTATATCTGTCATAGAACGATTTCATTATACTGAATATTGTGTTTCGTCTAGTCTCCTTGCAAGCGCTTGCAAAGCGCAAAGAGCCACACTCGGGAGGCACCGCATGGCTGAGATACAACTTCGCAATGTCTGCAAACGGTGGGGCAGCTTCGTTGG
>CAZMRS010000494.1:0-2398 GCA_964568435.1 uncultured Boseongicola sp.
CCTGTGATTGCTCAGGAGCGTTCAGGGCCTCTGCGCATCGAGATCACGCAAGGGGTGATTGAACCTGTGCCGATTGCGGTGGCACCTTTTATCGCGGAAAATGCGGCGGCAACGGATTTTGCACGCCAGATCACAGCGGTGGTCGCTTCGGATTTGGTGGGCACCGGGCTGTTTCGCGATGTTCCGAAAGACTCCTACATCAGTCAGGTTTCTGATTTTAGCGGCGCCGTTGCCTATCCCGATTGGCGGGCGATCAACGTTGAGGCCTTGGTCACAGGTGCGGTCACGCTGACAAGCGACAACAGGATCGTCGTCAAATTCCGGCTTTTCGACATCTTCACGGGCGCAGCCCTTGGTGACGGTTTGCAGTTCGCTGGCGGTACCGACAGTTGGCGGCGCGTCGCGCATAAGGTGGCGGATCAGGTTTATAGCCGGATAACTGGCGAAGGTGGGTATTTCGACAGCCGTGTGGTGTATGTCGAAGAGACCGGGCCGAAGAACGCGCGTCAGAAGCGGCTTGCGATCATGGATTACGACGGGGCGAACATCCAGTATCTGACGGATGCCTCGTCGATTGTGCTGGCACCGCGGTTTTCTCCGACAGGGGATCGGGTGTTGTTCACAAGCTATGAGTCGGGTTTCCCGCAGATATATGAGCTGGCTGTCGGGTCGGTCACAAAGCGGCCCTTGCAGGTTGATGTTGCCGCGATGACGTTTGCGCCGCGCTATTCGCACGACGGTCAAACGGCACTTTATTCGCGCTCAGAAGGCGGAAATACGGATATCTATAGCCTCGACCTGTCCAGCGGGCAGCGGACGCGGCTGACGACGGCTCCGTCGATTGAAACCGCGCCTTCGTTCTCGCCTGATGGAAGCCAAATTGTCTTTGAGAGCGACAGGTCGGGCAACCAGCAACTTTATGTGATGTCGGCCGGCGGCGGTGAGCCGACACGGATCAGTTTTGGAAAAGGACGCTATGGCACTCCGGTCTGGTCGCCCCGCGGGGATTATATTGCCTTTACCAAGCAGAATGCCGGGCGGTTCCACATTGGTGTGATGCGCACCGACGGCAGCCAGGAGCGCTTGTTAACGGCATCGTTTCTTGACGAAGGTCCGACATGGGCGCCGAATGGTCGCGTGTTGATGTTTACGCGCGAGAGCGCGGGTGAAAACGGGGAGCCGGCTTTGTTCTCGGTTGATATTTCGGGGCGTAACCTTAAACGGCTGGCGATGCCGACAGCGGCGTCGGATCCGGCGTGGTCGCCGCTTCTGCCGTGAGACGTTTCAATCTAACTCCGGGCGTGGTAAATTCGCGTCCAATTAACAAACAATAACCAATACAGGTGATCAAATGACAATCTTAAAAATGGCAGTGGCAGGCGTAGCGCTCTTGGCGCTTGGGGCCTGCACAAGCGCAGACCGTTTTGGCTCCGGTAGTGGCGATGCGGCAGATGGCTTTGGCGCGAATGGTGGAGTGGCGGGCAGCGCGAGTGACCCGACCTCTCCCGCGTACTTCAACGAGACGATTGGCGACCGCGTCCTCTTTGCGGTAGACCAGTCAACGCTCTCGCCGGAAGCTCAGGCGGTTCTGGATCAACAGGCAGTCTGGCTGACACAAAACGGTGAGTATCGGGCTTTGATTGAAGGGCACGCCGACGAACAGGGCACGCGGGAGTACAACCTGGCCCTTGGGGCACGTCGTGCCAGCGCAGTCCAGAATTATCTGATTTCTCTTGGTGTCGCGCCGGGCCGCGTTCAGACGATTTCTTATGGCAAGGAGCGTCCTCTTGCGATTTGTTCGGACGAAAGCTGCTACAGCCAGAACCGCCGTGCGGTGACGGTGATTACGGCCGGCGCTGGTATCTAACAGACGGAGTGACGTGTCATGCGTTGGGTTTTGATTGCAGCGATGTGCGTGACGGCGGTGCCGTCTTTTGCGCAGGACCGGGAGCAGACACTGGCGGACATCCGTCAGGAGTTGTCGGTGCTTTATGTCGAAATCCAACGTTTGCGGCGCGAGCTGTCGACGACAGGCGGTGTGAACTCCAACTTGTCGGGGACGAATGTACTGGAGCGTGTGGATTCGCTTGAGGCGGAGTTGCAAAGGCTGACGGCCGCGAATGAGGCGCTGACAAACCGTGTTGATCGAGTTGTGTCTGACGGCACCAACCGGATCGGTGATCTGGAGTTTCGGTTGTGCGAATTGGAAGCGGGATGTGACATCGCCTCGCTTGGCGATACGCCAACTTTGGGCGGGGGCGCTTTGCCTGCGCCTGCTCCTGCCCCGGTGCCACAACCGTCCACGAGCGATCTTGATACCGGCGGCGTCGAGTTGGCGGTCGCTGAACGAGATGACTTTGATCGTGCCAAAGCGTCGTTTGACGCGGGGAACTATGAA
>CAZMRS010000495.1:0-2389 GCA_964568435.1 uncultured Boseongicola sp.
CTTAGTATCGCTTTCGCTAACGAGACTCATCCAGCCGGAGCCCCGGCATTGTATGTGGCCTCGAAGTACAGCACTGGAGCCGCACCCATTGAATGCTTGAAATAGGCCCGGTTCGGAGAGTTCGCGCCATTGAAATCCACCCTCGGCGCGCCGTCGGACAGGGCGCGGTCCAGGATACCAAAATAAAGAAGTGTGCCCCCGAACCGTGTATCACCGGTTCCAACGACGGGCACATGCACCGTGCCGTCATAATCCGAAAACACCAACGCGATGGCGCAGGCGGCGCCATCGCTCTTCCTCACAGCTAAAAGCGTTCCGTGCCCCGCTTCCAACAGGAACGCCGCGTAGGCCGGCAGAAGCCGCTTCTCGGCGTCCGAGGGTTGCACGCCCTGTCGGGAAAATGTCTCAAGGTAAAGCGCGATCAATTCCTCCACTGTACCGTCTTCTGCGGTCAGAAGGCTCTCCCGGCTCCGCGCGTAACCTTCCTCCTGCCGCCGCGCGCTGCGCGCCGCAGCCCGGATGCGTTCGGGCGTTTCGCCGAACAGATCGCGAACGGCGGTGTAGCGTGGCAATAAGCGGACTCGCGACAAGGCTGGTTCGTGGTAGTGGACCCAGTCTAGTCCGCGGACATCGCCAAGCATCGGATGAAGCGAAAGCGCGAAATGGCTCTCCTCACGGGCAACAGCTGAAACAAGGTCCTCCGTTATCTCGATTTCGTACTGGGTGCGTTTGGCAGGTGCAGCTCGCCAGACCTCTTCGTGAAACACGATCCCCTGGTAATAGCACCAGGGTAGAAACCGGCCTCCCAGAGTTTCGGCCTCGATGATCGCCATACCTGCGATCACGACACCTTTGCGCTCCAGCCCCCAAAACCTGAACGGTACTCCGAAGATCTCGAGGAAGTCGGGATCGAGAAATACCGTACGCTGCGGAGATCGCGCCGACAATTCAATCCATTCCTGCCGCTCCAACCGCCTAATACTGCCAAGTTTCACGACAGGATCCCAAGGCTGCGCAAATGGTCGATCGCCTCCTTCCGCGTCAGCGCATAAGGATCGGGAAGTACGATCCTGTCACCAAAGAGATGCTCCATCCGCTCGAAGAACGTCTCAACCGCCGCCTCATACCCGACCAACGGAAACTTGTAGGTGGCTGGCACACGGAACGATCGCGCCTTCTGATAGCGTTCGGCGGTCACCGCGCCGGTCTCGCGGGCCTCAGAGAAAATTCGGTCGATATGTGCCTCGGGATCGGTCCAATGTGTGTCGTTCAGATCCACCGGCTCTTCGACGCAGATCACACCATACCCGTTGTCATCCACGCAGCCCATGTAGTTAAGAAAGTTTGTGATCCGAGAGGACAAGTGGTCTGTGTCATAGTCCACAATGTAATAGGGTGACACCACGCTGTCGGCAGGCACGACAAAACAGTGAAAGATTTCAGGCAGTACGTGCGTCCGTTCCGCGATGGTAGTTCCGCCCGTCAGTATTCGCTCGGTCTCGCGAATATCGGTCCCGAAGATCACCTGTCCGAAGCCGATCTCAATGCCTTCGCCGCGCGCCGTCCCGGATTTTGCATCGAACGCGTCCAGGCTGGTTTCGGTAAGCAAGGTCACTCCCACCTGGTCAAGCGCATCTTCAAGTGCCCGCCGTACACGTTCAAGGCTGTCGCCCTTGGGGTAGAGATTAATCCGTGCAGCGTCGACTGTGACCTTCCGTGCGGCGAGGAAAGCGTCCAAAAAAGCCGACTGCTTTAGGTCAAGGGATACGTCTTGATCGAAAAGCTTTTTACGGCCCAGATAGGAAACCATTGAACTGGCGCGGGGACTGACCTCCTCGGGATCGCGCCGCACAAATTTTTGCGTCAGTTCCCTCAGCCTTGGATAAAGCACCGGCCCACCGTCATGGCGCAGGACGTCGTCTAAACTCGCGAATTCGGGTTGGGTTCCCTTCGCGGCCATTCTCTGCGCGAGCAGTGCCTCGAATGCTTGCATCGCGACATCATCGCCAAGAGACTGCCAGTCCGGTATGGCGAAATTCGAGTTCAGATGCCCGGCCATGTAAGACCCATACTCGAACCCGATATCCTGCATTACGTCCGTGCCGATCATCTCCTCAATCATTTCGGCATCACGCGGTTCGAAATTGTCGAAGAACTGCGGGCCCTTGTCGATCCAGTACTCGTCCCAGCGGATTGGCGAGAGAAACCCGCCTATCTTTGGTCCTTGCTCCACCACCGCCACCGATTGGCCTTGCCGAGCCAGCCCCCAGGCGGCAGCGATCGATTTGAAACCACCCCCGACGACAATCGTATCGAAGCTATCCATCGTATTCCGCCTCCACAATCCAGCTCGTGTGATTGTACCCTGTTTGGACATCGCGGTCGGAGA
>CAZMRS010000496.1:0-2384 GCA_964568435.1 uncultured Boseongicola sp.
AAGTTCTGATTGATTGTCGCATCTCTCTCAAGTTAGACGGATTGATCACAGGGGGGAACGGCATGACCGATCAACAAGGCGATCCACGCCATCTTGAGACGCTGGATCGTGATCTGGATCGTCTATCCAATCTTGAAATGGCCACGAGCTACGTGGGGCGACCTCTGGTCGCGCCTGGCATTTCGCTGATCTTCGTTGTTCTGGCTGGTCTGGCGGCCATGCTGTTCTTCGGGCAGACTACGAATTCGATGATCGTCGTCATTGCGGCGTGCTTTGGTGCATATATGGCTCTGAATATTGGGGCCAACGATGTTGCAAATAACATGGGCCCGGCGGTCGGCGCGAACGCGCTGAGCATGGGTGGCGCGATAGCGATCGCCGCCATTTTCGAGAGCGCAGGCGCACTTATTGCCGGCGGAGATGTGGTCTCGACCATTGCTAAGGGCATAATTGAACCCGCAAGCATGGGAACAGCCGAAGTGTTCATTTGGGCGATGATGGCGGCACTGCTGTCCGCGGCGCTTTGGGTCAACCTTGCAACGTGGGTTGGTGCGCCTGTTTCCACGACCCATTCGGTGGTTGGCGGTGTGATGGGGGCTGGCATAGCGGCCGCAGGATTTGCCGCGGTAAACTGGCCGACGATGAGCGCCATCGCGGCAAGTTGGGTGATCTCGCCGGTACTTGGAGGCGTGATCGCAGCGCTCTTCCTCGCGCTCATCAAGTCGCGGATCATTTATCAGGACGACAAGATAGCCGCGGCCCGGAAGTGGGTACCTGTCCTGGTCGGCATCATGGCGGGTGCATTCGCAACCTACTTGGCGCTGAAGGGTCTCAAGAAGATCATCAAGATCGACCTTCCAACTGCACTTCTGATTGGGGCCGTCGTTGGAAGTATCGTCTGGGCGGCGATGATCCCGGTCATTCGCAGGCAGTCCGAAGGGTTGGAGAACCGCAACAAATCGCTAAAGGTCCTGTTCGGCATTCCTTTGGTCGTTTCCGCTGCGCTATTGAGCTTTGCGCATGGCGCGAATGACGTCGCCAACGCTGTTGGTCCGCTGGCCGCGATCGTGCAAGCATCGCAATCCGGTAACTTCACAGATGCCGTTAGCATTCCCCTCTGGGTGATGGTCATCGGGGCCTTTGGAATCTCCTTTGGATTGTTCCTGTTCGGTCCCAAACTCATCCGGATGGTCGGCAGCCAGATTACCAAGCTAAACCCAATGCGGGCTTACTGTGTTGCGCTGTCGGCGGCGATCACCGTGATTGTAGCCAGCTGGCTGGGCCTGCCTGTTAGTTCGACCCATATTGCCGTAGGCGGCGTTTTTGGTGTGGGCTTCTTCCGGGAATGGGACGCTGAGCGGCGTCTGAAAAAGGCCCGGATCGCAATGCCATCCCGGCCGGCCTATGCCCCAGAGGAACGCCGTCGTCGTAAGCTCGTGCGCCGCTCTCACTTCATGACTATTATCGCGGCGTGGGTCATTACCGTTCCCGCAGCAGCCCTTCTGTCCGCCACGATCTTCTTTCTCATTACCACGTTGTCTGTTTCCACTTAGTCAGTTTGCGGACTGACGAATAGCGCCGAGGTCCGCAGAGCGGAATTTTCCAATGGCCGCAAAAACATCCCAAAAAGCAAAAGCGCGCTGCCTCCCTACAGTGCGCCTTTACCGAAACGAAGCGAGTTCGTCTCCCGTGAGTGTGGTGCCTTGACCGAGGGGTTAAACCGGCTGGGCGTAGAAGAGTTTTGTCCCAGCTTTTACGACGACGCGTCCGTCTGACACGGCTTGAACAAACCGCCCTTGAACACTGACGCAACTGCCCAGCAATATCGTGCTGATCATGGCCTTACCCCCCGACTGACCGGCCCAACGGTTCTACATAAATCTGTTACAAATGACAGATCAAGATTTAGGGTTATTGCGCCCAAACCCACAAAAATCTGTGCGTTTATAACCAATCTCTCAGGATCGGGATCAATGGAATATCGGCCGGTGGCATGGGGTAGGACTTCAAGTCACGCGCAAACACCCACTTTAGCGTTTGCCCTTCTTGCGCGCGCGGAGTGCCTTCCCATTTTCGGCAGGCAAAAAGCGGCATGAGCAAGTGGAAGTCCTCGTAAGTATGGCTTGCGAACGTGAGGGGGGCGAGGCAGCTGGCCCAAGTGTCGATATCAAGTTCCTCGTGAAGCTCTCGGATAAGGGCCACCTCCGGTGTCTCTCCTTGCTCGACCTTGCCTCCAGGAAACTCCCAGAGACCAGCCATGGACTTGCCTTCGGGTCGTTGAGCAAGAAGCACTCGACCATCAGGGTCGATCAAGGCGACCGCGGAAACCAGTACAATCTTCACGAGCGGTAATCCGCGTTAATGGCGATGTATTGCGCGGTGAG
>CAZMRS010000497.1:0-2383 GCA_964568435.1 uncultured Boseongicola sp.
TCTGGCTCTGGCTCTGGCTCTGGCTCTGGCTCTGGCTCTGGCTCTGGCTCTGGCGCGTCAAACTCAGCCGCTTGCGCCGCTAAAGCCTGGCGAATTTCCACAACCTCGTATTCGCCAATATCTTCCGGCGTGAACTCAGGCTCCGGTTCCGGCTCCGCTTCTGGCCCGAACTCCGGTTCTGGTTCGGGCTCTGGCTCAGGTTCGGGCGCGGGGTCCGGCTCTGGATCCTCCCACGGTTCCGGCTCCATGGCCGGAACCGGGTCGTCGCCTTCCGCTTTTGCGGCCTCAGGCAGCTCGTACCATGTATGTCCGCAATTCGAGCACTGCACATCCCGTCCTTCGACCGGGATCATGCTGGCATCGACTTCGTACTGCGCCGTACAATTCGGACAGATCAATCGCATGGGATAGCCCCTACTCTTACGCGCCTCGTTGGCTGCCAGGGCACTGTAGTATCCACCCCGTTTCAGCCTGAGCATTGTCTTACCACTTCTTCAAGCGAACTCAAAGCGTCGTTGCACAGGACTTCGGTCTCGGGCAAAAGCATCGCACCATGGCTGAACCTTCCGCAATTTCGCTCGCCAATGTGGCGATGAGCTATTCGGGCCGTACGCTCTTTCGGGACGTGTCGGTCGACCTTGCGCCGGGCAGCTTCCATTTCCTGACGGGTCCTTCTGGGGCGGGCAAAACCACCCTGATTAAATTATGCTACGGTGAGTTGGCACCAAGTGAGGGCCGCGTTTCGATCTTCGACGACGACACGCAGCATATGGACCGCAACGCCATTGCGCGGCTCAGGCGTCGCATCGGCGTCGTACATCAGGATTGTCGCTTCATCGACCATCTCAGCGTCGCCGAAAACGTCCTTCTCCCGGTCACCGTGTCCGGGGGCGATACTGTTGATGCCACCAAGAACATGGCCGATCTTATGAGCTGGGTGGGGCTGAACTCGCTTTCGGATCACCGCCCTCCTGAATTGTCTGGGGGAGAGCGCCAGCGTGCAGCCTTGGCGCGCGCCGTCATCTTGTCTCCCGACGTGATTTTGGCTGACGAACCCACCGGAAACGTCGATTGGGAGATGTCGCTGAAAATCCTTGGGCTATTGATCGAACTCAATCGTCTCGGCAAAACGATCCTTTGCGCGACTCATGACATGTCTCTGATAAGACAGGCAAAAACACGCGTATCGGCGCGGGTGTTACGCCTGCGCGATGGCAAGGTTGAACTCGCAGGGGCGGAACTTTGAGCGCGTTCCTCGCACTCCTTGCGGGCGACCGTTCAGCCGAGGCAGTCGTGCCACGCACCGGCTACACGGCGATGCTCACCATCGCATGTGCAGCCGCCATGGCGTTCCTCGCGGTTTTCGTTCTTGCGCTTGCGCTGTCCGCCGGACGGCAAGCGGGCCAATGGGAATCCACGCTGTCTGACACAGCGACGGTCCGTATCGCGGCACCCGCTGAAATGGCCGAAGCGCAGGCCGAAACTGTCGAAACGATCCTGTCACAAACACCCGGTGTCGGCGAGACACGCCGCCTCACGGACGATGAACAGGCCCTTCTTTTGCAGCCTTGGTTCGGCAGCGACATCACGCTCGAAGCGCTTCGCTTGCCGATCCTGATTGACGTGTCGCTGACAGGAGACGGGCCAGACGTTATTGGCCTGCGCCAAAGACTGGCCGCGGAAGCGCCGGGCGCTGTTTACGACGATCACGGGCGCTGGCGCGCACCCATGATCGAAGCGGCACGCGGTCTGCGATCTCTGGCGCTCGTCGCGTTGATCCTGATCGCCACCGTCACAGGCGTCACCGTGGCCCTCGCAGCGTCCGCAGCCATCTCTGCCAACGGGCAGGTCATCGACGTCCTGCGTCTAGTCGGGGCGGAAGACAGCTATATCACCCGTGCTTTCACCAGACGCTTCACACTGCGCACGCTCTCCGGTGCCGCGCTTGGTCTCGTGACCGGCGTGATCGCCGTCGCGCTTGTCCCCACCGTCGCAGGCGGCGGGCTCGCCAGCAGCGTCGGATTTCAGGGTGCCGAATGGCTCTGGCCCATCCTCGTCCCGCTTATCGCCGCCGCGCTCGCCTTTGTCGCCACACGCGCCGCCGCCGCCCGCCGCCTGAAGGAGGCCGGATAAACAATGCAACTGATCCGCTCCCTGATTTTCAACGCCACCATGTACCTGTCCATGCTGGTCTTCGCGGTGGCCTACGCGCCGGCTTCGATCTACCACGCAAAATACGCCGTCAGAGCAACACAGGCCTGGTGCCGCTTCATCATCTGGTGCGCGTCGTGGATGCTGAACCTCAAGGTCGACGTCCGCGGCACGCCCCCAACCGACGAAGTGATGATCGCCGCCAAACATCAAAGCTTCTTCGACATCATCG
>CAZMRS010000498.1:0-2381 GCA_964568435.1 uncultured Boseongicola sp.
GTGCGTTCTACGTTTATCCCTCTATCGAGGGCTGCATCGGCAAAACGAGCCGCAGTGGCGTGGCGATCGATACTGACGAGGCGTTCTGCAAGGCGCTTCTGGAGGAGGAAGGCGTGGCCGTCGTCTTTGGCGCCGCCTTCGGCCTGTCCCCCGCGTTCCGAGTCAGCTACGCAACGTCGGACGAAGATCTCACCAAAGCCGCCGAGCGCATCCAGCGGTTCTGCAACGGGCTTACGTGAGCGATACACTGGACGGGTATTGGTGCGTCAGAACAGGTGACGAGGCGGTAATTCAAATTTGCCGTCAAACCCCGAATAATGGCCGAAACTTCGACGATGGCGGTTGCTAATGGTCTGGGCATAATCACACCCAACGGAAGGACCATCCACCTAATTTTGCCATCCATGCGAAATTTGATATACTTTAGAAATCGAGCAGCGTTCCCAACTGCCTGGGGAGGGAAAATGGGACGTACTGCACTGGCAATTGTTTCATTATCGGCTTTCGCACTGGGCGGATGCACCGCCCTCGGTTTGACCTGCGAGAACGGTTGGTGGGACGATTGCGACGGGGCCGCTATAGAAGACGCTTACTGGGACACGAAATCCGAGGTGTCCCAATTCAACACAGCGATCGCAAACGTCCCGACAGACGGCACCGCAACTTACGACGGCTACGCGCAAATGGTGCCGTACTATGGAGCCATTCAGGGCAAGCGAGTACATTCGGAAGTTCACCTCGACGTAAATTTTGACACCTCGTCGGCGTCAGGCACGATGACCAATTTCTACACGCTGGCACGACGGGTCAATGGGTCAGTCACTATCGAGAATGGGGCCATTTCCGGCAACCAAGTCACTGCAGATCTCTCCGGATCGGTCTACGGGAACACCTTCATAGGTGCGAATACGGGCAGTGCCACCGTGGACGGAAGCCTGAGCGGCCGCTTTCGTGGAGATTCTGCCGAGGGCTTATACTTGGGCGTAAATATCGATCTGACCTACGCGGATGGTGTTTATGGGTCCATGGACGGAGGAGCCTATCTGCTCAACACGACGTCAACGCCTTAGTATACCACATACAGCCATATCCTTAGGTAGGCCCATGGGTCCACGGCACGACCTGCCCGGCTACGCCGTTCCAGCCGCCTTCCTCAATGTCACGTCCAAGAACCCTTTCCGGGTTGGTAGGCGGTGGCATCTCCACGCCCGTGAGCTTCCGAAACCCAAAGCGGCCGTAGTACGGCGCATCTCCCACCAGCATTACCCGCGACCACCCGGACGCCCGTGCAAGGCTCTCTTCAACCAGAAGTGCGCCTAGTCCTTCGCCCTGACGCGTCGGGTGCACAGCAATCGGCCCCAACAAAAGCGCTTCCGCATCACCCACGGACACAGGCCAAAACCGCACGGCGCCAGCCAGCACACCATCGGCGTCACGCGCCACAAGGCTCAGGCGTTCGACAGCACTCACACCGTCGCGCAAACGATACGACGACAAAGCCTCCCGCCCCGGCGCGAAACACAGGTCGAACAAAGCTTCGACCTCCCAGAAATCATCCGGTGTTTCCTGCGTCAGCCGGTACATTCACCCTCAACATCAAACGTTTTTAGCTGGAAACGCGCCTAGCACGGGGCTAGGTCCGAGACAAACATAGTCTCTTAAACATGAAAGCTCCGGTTCCGCATGTTCTACCGCCCCGAAGATGGCCACGGCCTGAAGCACAACCCGTTCAACGCCATCGTCACGCCGCGCCCCATCGGCTGGATTTCCACGCGTGGCTCTGACGGTTCCGAGAACCTTGCTCCTTACTCTTTCTTCAACGCAGTCGCCTACGTGCCTCCGCAGGTCATGTTTGCCTCAACGAGCGCAAAGCCGGACCGGGACGGCACCAAAGACAGCGTTGCCAACATCCGCGAAACCGGCGTCTTTGCCGTGAATATCGTCGAGTACGCCATGCGCGATCAGATGAATGTCACCTCTGGCCCCTGGGAGAAAGAGGTAGACGAGTTCGACAAGGCCGCAATTCAGCGCGCACCGTGCGAAACCATCTCCTGTTCCCGCGTTGCTAACGCGCCTGCGACATTGGAATGCAAGCTGACTGAGATCGTTACTTTGAAAGGTGAAGCCAATTTCGTCGTCCTGGGCGAAGTTGTCGGCGTGCACCTGCGGGACGATGCCGTGAAAGACGGAATGTTCGACATCCTAAGCTACGAGCCGCTCACTCGGCTTGGGTATCGCGACTATAGCCGGATAACGGATGCTTTTGAGTTGAAGCGTCCGGGAGAGTAGCAGCGCTCGATCGGCGTCCGTTTTTAGCCCGAAGTGAACGTGAACAAAGCAGGTAAATTCATAGCTTCTACCGGCGATTTTTGAGGGACCCA
>CAZMRS010000499.1:0-2363 GCA_964568435.1 uncultured Boseongicola sp.
ACTAAGCTGGGCGAGTGGGCTCATTCACTTGCACAAGAACTTTGGCCCCTGCCGCGATCCCTGACGGGCCAGGGTGTCCGCGAAACCCTCGACATCTTGTCGCGCGAGATGCCCGCTCTGTCGCGGCAAAGTGTTCCTACGGGATATCGCGCTTTCGATTGGGAGGTTCCACGCGAGTGGAATCTGAACCGCGCCTGGATCGAAACGCCGGATGGGCGGGTTATTTGTGACACGGACGTGCACAATCTGCATGTGGTGGGTTACTCGACACCGGGCGAATGGCACGTGACGCTAGATGAGATGAAGGAGCACCTTTACACAGAGCCCGGTCTTCCCGGCGCAATTCCGTATGTCACCAGCTACTACGCTGATCGCTGGGGTTTCTGCTTGCCGGAACGTGAACTGCGCTCCCTGCCCGAAGGAACTTACCACGCGGTTGTGGATGCAACGCTTGAGGCAGGGCAGCTTGACTACGCCGATATTGTGCTGCCGGGGGAAAGCGATAGGGAAATCCTGTTCTCGACCTATGTATGTCATCCCTCGATGGCAAATAACGAGTTGTCGGGCATCGTGGTCGCCATGGCGTTGTCACGCATCGTCGCTGCAATGCCTTGCCGCCACTACACGTACCGCTTCGTCTTTGTACCCGAGACCATCGGGACCCTGGTCTACCTTTCTAGCCGGCTGCGTCATCTACGCGCTAACATGGACGCGGGTTACATCCTGACCTGCGTGGGAGATGAAGGGCCATTTTCCTACCTTTCCTCGCGTCAGGAGGAAACGTTTGCCGATCGCCTGGCAATGCGGACGTTGCAGGCCGCCGAGGTTCCTTATCGCAGATACACTTATCTGGACCGGGGTAGTGATGAGAGGCAATATTGCGCACCCGGGATTGAACTTCCTGTTTGCTCGATCATGAAGTCGAAATACGGGACCTTCCCGGAATACCATACGTCTCTCGACGATCTGAACTTTGTCACAGCGCTGGGGCTTTCTGAGAGTATCTCGATCTACCGTCGGCTCATCGAGGACCTCGAAACGACACCGCGGCCGAGAACCCTCACATTTGGTGAACCGCAGTTGGGTCGAAGGGGGCTGTACAGCACGTTGTCGCGGAAAGGCTCGGCCGACGATGCAATGCTGGTTCGGAATGTCCTGGCCTATTCAGACGGCCAGTGGGACCTCGAAGAGTTGAGCGCAAAGATCGGTGTGCCTGAGGCACAGATCCGAGATACCGTCGCGCTGTTGCACGAGCATGGGCTGGTTTCGTTGCAAACGCCCTGAGGTTCGCTTCTTGCACCACGCAGGTGTTGCGAATACTAAGCCTCGAAACAGACGGCGGGACGCAGATGAGACGCAGATATCAGCTTGGAAAACATTGGAACGGAACGCGCCTGAGCATCCCAATGGTAGCGTCTTTCTTGGACCCGGAGGCACGTACCGGGCTCGACATTGGAAGCAACGAGGGTGCGCTAACCTGTGTTCTAGCGAAGAGCGGTTTGGACGTTCTAGGTGTCGAGATGAACACTCGGTTCCGTGACAACGCGGAAATCCTTGCCAAGGCTATGAAGGTTTCGCCGCGCTTTGAAGGCAGGATCTTTTCTCTCGAGGACATCGAGCAAATGGAGGAGATCGACGTCGCATTGTTCCTGTCGGTCCATCATCAGCTCGTCGCGCATAATGACCTGGAATATGCCAACGCATTTCTCAAAGCGCTCGCGCGCAAGACACGGATGCAGCTGTTTTTTCAGCCAGCATGCATCCTTCGAAAGTATAAGAAACAGATGCCTTTCGCGGACAACGACGTTTCGGCGATCATCGCCTACTTTTTTGAGCTGCTGGAAGAGGAATTTCCATACCGAGGTCTGATCGGGTTTTCACTGAATGACCTTCCCCGCAACGAGCCGCTTAGACCGATGCTACTCTTCAGTCGTAAGCCGATCCAGCCCCATCCGGGCCGTGATATTGTCGGTCTTATCAACGAAACCCGGAAAGCGGGACGCGCGACGCATCCGCTTTTGCGCAAGCTCTGAAACATCGCGCCAATCGGTTAAGGCGGACGTTCACTCCCGAACCAAGCGCATCTGCGCCGCATCCCAGCGTAAACCTAGGAATTCTGCCATATTTTCAAATCTGCGGGCGCGCGCGTTTTGGCGGAGTTTCTTGAAAATTTTCTTCAGCCCAAGCGGGCTGGGATCGCCAAATCCGTCAACCAAGACAAACCGCAATTCAGGACCGGTTTCATCAAGAAGCACGTTACCTGGATTGGTGTCGTTGGCAATAACGTCCAGCCTGACCAGAGCGTCAATGAAACGGTTTAGAGCGGTCAGATGGTGGTCGGTAATGCCTCCTTCTTTCTGAAG
>CAZMRS010000500.1:0-2361 GCA_964568435.1 uncultured Boseongicola sp.
CGTCTTCCCATCGTCGTCGAGCCAGCCCTTGACGATCTGCACCCGGTCGAGGTTTGCGCCATCCGGATCGCGCGTGACATGATATCGGCGCGGAGCACCATCCCCGCCCCGCCGCCCGCAGGCGTGTCGTCGACGTTTCGATGCTTGCCTTCGCCGAAGATGCGCAGATCGATCGGCTCGAGCTTCCAAAGCCCATCCTGAAGCGCCTTCCCCGTAAGCGAAGACCCAAGGACGCCGGGAAACGCATCGGGGAAAAGGGTGATGACTTTGGCCGTCCAAGCCCCCTTGATATCTGGTCGGTCAGTCATCAGGTCACGCGGCTTGGTCGAGGCGCTGATTGCAAGGCGGCCGTGAGATTTTGAAGGACGATCTGTCATTCAAACAACCCGTCGGGCGGATCCGCGATGATCCGGCCGGCTGGTACGTCCACCGTCGGGACCGCCGCCTGCGTAAACGGCAGAAGGACCGGCTGTTTTAGCCCCTTGCCCGCAACCTCAAGCAGGTCGCTTGCGCCGTGGTTTAATACGGCTTTGACGCGACCAAGTTCGGTGCCACCGGTGTCGAGCACCGTCAAGCCAATGAGATCAGCGTGATAGAACTCGTCGTCTGGCAGTTCCGGCAGCATATCCCGTGGCGCGAAAAGGCGTGTGCCTTTAAGGTTGTCGGCGGCGTCTTTGGTAGAAACGCCGGACAATCTTGCCGCAAAGCCGTTCTTGACGGACCGTGTGATACGCACGTCCCACGTCTTCGCTCCGTCTTCTGACTGGAGCGGGCCATAGGTTTGGATGGCGTCGGGCTCGGCGCAAAAGCTTTTCAGCCGCACCTCGCCCTTCACACCAAATGAGCCGGCAATCGCGCCGACGCATACCCTATCCGACATGGGCTGAGCCTACCGATAGGTGCGGATTACTCCGCAGCCTCTTCAGCGACTTCTTCAGCGGGGGCTGCGTCTTCAGCGACTTCTTCAGCGGGGGCTGCGTCTTCGGCGGGGGCGGAAGCGTCAGCTGCTTTGGCAGCTTTTTCTTCAGCGCGCTCGACAGCCTTTTTGCCCGGCTGTGCTTTGTTCGGGTTGTTACGCTCGGTCTTTTCGCGGACGCCAGCAGCTTCGAGCATACGTGCGATACGGTCAGTTGGCTGAGCGCCCTGGTCGAGCCAGTACTGAACGCGTTCCATGTTCATTTTGACGCGATCTTCGCTGTCTTTTGCAAGAAGCGGATTGTAGGTACCGAGTTTTTCGATGAAGCGGCCGTCGCGTGGCATGCGGCTGTCCGCTGCTACGATGGAATAGTGAGGGCGCTTTTTCGAACCGCCACGTGCGAGGCGAATTTTCATAGCCATGTCATTGATCCTTTTGAGTTATTTCTGGTGTTGTTTGTGGTGTTGGATAACTTCCTGGATGATGAAAGCCAGGAGCTTCTTTGCGAATTCGGGGTCCAAATCCGCTTCTTTCGAGAGCCAATCGAGGCGTTCGATCTGTTTGGCCTCGCGCGCAGGGTCGCTGGGCGGGAGGTCATGTTCTGCTTTAAGGCGGCCGACGGCTTGCGTGTGTTTGAAGCGTTCGGCGAGCGTATAAACGAGGATGGCATCGAGCCGGTCGATGCTGTCGCGATGGCCTGCGAGAAGTTCGGCGGCGCGAGTTACGGCGTCAGTCATGAACGATCTCCTAACGGTGCGAACGGGACGTCGGTATTACGTCGGTATTTGGTCGGTATTGCGTCGGTGCGGGATGTCATGCTGTGCCCTCCGACTGCGAATGGCGAAAGACGCAGATCTGCTTGTCGCCAATCTCGGCTTCCGCTTTTTTGTCGCGCTTTCCGCCGAGGCGTTCTGCCAATGATTTCGAGCGCGTATTCGCGTCGTCGACGTAGCTGGCCAGCGTCGAAAGCTTGAGCTCCCGAAACGCCCAGTCACGCACGACTGTTGCGGCTTCGAATGCGTAACCTTTGCCCTCGGCCATCTCGCGGAACAGAAAGCCGAGTTCGACGTCGAGGTCACCGGGTTCGAGTCCGAGCACCACAAATCCCAGCAAGCTTCCGTCGGCGGCGTCTTCAACCGACCAGCCGCCGTGTCCATGAAGCATCCAGCCTGATGACATGGAAGCGAAGTCGTACCATGCATCCTCGCGACTCATTGGCCCGCCAATATGCTTGCCACGATCGCCACAAACGATTTCGGCAAAGGCGTCAAAGTCGGTGATGTGAACAGCACGGAGTTTGAGCCTTGCCGTTGCCAGTGTTGGAACGTGCTCACGAAACTCGGCCGCCAATGCTTCGGCTGGCCCCGGTGTGATGTGTTCGTGGCGGGCGATCATTGCAGCGCCTCCGGCTTTGGGTGGCGGTAGACCATCGCAGGCGGCTTATC
>CAZMRS010000501.1:0-2358 GCA_964568435.1 uncultured Boseongicola sp.
GGCGACAGCATCGTTGTAGAGGATCTTGTAGGTGATATTGACGTCGGAGGCCAACGCTGCCCGGATCGCGAGAATACCGGAGTGATTGTAGGTCCCGTCGCCCATGTTCTGGAACACGTGCTCGGTATTAGAAAACGGCCCCTCGCCGACCCAATTGACGCCTTCGGCGCCCATATGGGTGTAACCGTTCGTCTCACGATCCATACAAAGCACCATCGTGTGACAGCCGATGCCCGCATAAGCGCGGCTGCCATCTGGCAACTTGGTTGACGTATTATGCGGGCACCCAGAACAAAAGTACGGCAATCTCGAAGCGAGTTCGGGCGCGTTGTTGCTAGCTTGTGCAGACCGCAATGCCTCCATCGCGCCCTTTATCCCGTCGGTGCCGCGTCCTTCGTCGATCAGAATATCGCCGAGCTTGATCGCAATCTCGACGGGGTCGAGCGAGTAATGGCTTTTGAACAGTTCGACACGATCGGGTGCGCCGGGTGCCGTCATATGCCATCCGTAGACACGGCGGCCACGGCGATCATCAAAGATGGCCTCTTTGATCTGCACCTCGATCAACTTGCGTTTTTCTTCAACGACAACAATGATTTCGAGCCCTTCCGCCCATTCACGGAAGCTTTCCATATCCATCGGGAAAACCTGGCCCACTTTGTAGGTGGTGATGCCAAGGCGCTCAGCCTCGTCTTCGCCGATGCCCAGAAGGCTCATGGCGTGCACGAGGTCGAGCCAGTTCTTGCCGGCGGCAACAAAACCGACCTTTGCGCCCGGCTTGCCCAGCACACGGCGATCAGGCCGATTGGCCCGCGCGAAGGCTTCAGCGGCAAAGCGCTTGTGGTCGATCAAGCGGCTTTCCTGTTGAACCCAGTGATCGCCCAGTCGAATGTTCAGACCGTCGGGAGGAAGCGCAAAATCAGGCGTGACGAAAGTCAGTCTGTCCAGGCCCGTATCGACGATGGACGTGACTTCCACCGTGTCTTTCATAAGCTTCAAAGACGTCCAAAGCCCGGAGTACCGCCCCAATGCAAAGGCATAGAGGCCGAAATCGAGGATTTCCTGTACGCCTGCGGGCGCCAGGATAGGCACTTGCGCATCGATCATCGCCCATTCGGACTGGTGGCAGGTCGTGGAGCTTTCACCCACGTGATCGTCGCCCATGGCAAGGACAACGCCGCCGTGCGGGGACGTGCCTGCGAGATTGCCGTGCCGGATGGCATCACCGGACCGATCCACACCGGGGCCTTTGCCGTACCAAAGGGCAAAGACGCCATCGAATTTGCCATCACCGCGCAGTTCGGCCTGCTGTGTGCCCCAACATGCGGTTGCCGCGAGATCTTCGTTCAATCCAGCTTCGAACCTGATGTTCGCGGCGTCCAGATCGGCTTGTGCCAAGGCCATTTGCCGATCAACTGCGCCAAGCGGAGACCCTCGGTAGCCGCTTACGTATCCAGCTGTGTTTATTCCCGCGGCCTTATCGCGGGCATGTTGCATCAACATGAGGCGAACAAGGGCCTGGGAGCCATTCATCAGCGCCGTGTTCTTTGACAAGTCGTACTTATCATGCAGGCTGACAGAATGACTGGTCATATGAATCTCCCTGTTTCTTATAATATAGGTCAAATTCGCTGACCTACAAATGAATCCTTCTTGATCTGAGCAATTGCATTTTACGCCCGGCAACGGGTAATCATCGTTAAACCGTTACCGCCAACACTGATTGGAAGCGCTGTTATGGACTGGGACAAGCTACGAATATTTCATGCCGTTGCGGACGCCGGCAGCCTGACCCACGCAGGCGACGTGCTTCATTTGAGCCAGTCGGCGGTTTCTCGTCAGATTCGCGCTCTTGAAGAGAGCCTGAACACAATCCTTTTTCATCGTCACGCCCGTGGTTTGATTCTGACCGAGCAAGGTGAACTGCTGTTCGATGCAACATCCGCCATGGCACGCCGCCTTGATACGGCCGAGGCGCGCATTCGCGACAGTGAAGAGGAAGTCTTTGGCGAACTGCGTGTCACGACGACGATTGGGTTCGGCTCACTGTGGCTCGCGCCCCGTCTACTCAAACTCTACGAGAAGTTTCCCGAGCTCAGCATCGACCTGATGTTGGAAGAGCGCGTGCTGGACCTGCCGATGCGAGAGGCTGACGTGGCCATTCGGATGAAAGAGCCGAGCCAGGCCGATCTGATCCGCCGCCGTTTGATGACGGTTTCGATGCGCCTGTATGCAACGCCGGAGTATTTAGAAGAACATGGTCGTCCGGAAACGATGGACGACTTAAAAAAGCATCGATTGATCTATCTGAACACCAAGGCGACGCAGGTCAGCGCCGGTGCCACACTGGTGCAAGAG
>CAZMRS010000502.1:0-2355 GCA_964568435.1 uncultured Boseongicola sp.
TAATCTCGCGCATCCTGACATCGACCGAAATTGGTGCGTTTGTCCTGGCTTCGTCACTCGTGCTGTTGGCGAGCGTTCCACGAGTTTTCGGGACTATAGACTACATCATCACACGGACCGAGCTTACGGAAGTAGTACTGCGCACATGCTTTACCATATTGGTGGCGAGCGGTGCTCTCATTGGAGCATTGTACCTTTTGGGTGCTCCACGGGTTGCAGATTTTTTTGGATATCCTGTGATTTCCGATCTTCTTCAGTTGATGGCGTTATCATTCCTCATCTTGCCGTTTGGGATCATAGGGCAGGCAATGCTGCGACGGCAGATGCGCTTTGGTGCTTTGGCTCTGGCGCGTGTGGTAGGTGCAATCGTTGAAACCTGTGTCGCCCTGGGGCTCATCCTCTATGCAGGGTGGGGTGTGATGTCTATGGCATGGGGTTTCTTTGCGGCGAATATCACTGTCACTGGAATTGTGATCGCCCTTGCCCCACACCAAACTCTTTTCAAGCCTGGCCTATCCGATCTCAGAGATGTAGCTCAATTTGGTGCGCGCGCTTCCGCTGCGGATTTCCTGACCCATCTCGGAGAGCTGGGACCCCCATTGGTGCTGGGCCGCGGCTTTGATGCATCGAGCGTTGGTTTCTTCAGTAGGGGGCAAACGCTGATAAATTTCTTTCGCCAAGGCGTTGAAACGGCCATGGCTCCGGTCGTGCAGCCTTGGTTCGCCCGTCATGGGCGCGATGCGCCCGAGCTGGTCGCCGGCGGTTACGCGAGGATCATGGGATTGGTCTCGGTCGTGACTTGGCCGTTTTATGCTTATGTTTTTGTTCATGCACCAACACTTATTCCGTTGCTGCTTGGCGCTGGATGGGACGCTTCGATACCCGTCACACGCGCTTTGGCCGTTGCCGGACTTTTCTCTCCCTACACCCGATATGCGGACAGTCTGCTGATTGGTCTTGGCAAGGTGAATACGCGCCTCGCGTTGGTGGTTGCCATTCAGGTGATCCGGTTCGGTTTGCTCGGTATTGGCATTGTCGCCGGCCACGGGCTGATAGGGTTTGCCTGGGCCCTCACCTTAGGAAGCGTCGCCGCTTTCGCTCTTGCTCTTTGGACGCTGCACCGAACGATTGGTCTGTCGACGGGGCGTATGCTCGGCGGCCTTCAGACCCCCCTCCTTATGATGGTGGCGATTATCGTAGTGAACAGCGTTTTGGTGACGTGGCTTGGTCCTGACTGGACGATTGTCCTGCTCAGTGCTGTGGTTACAGCGGTCGTCTGGGTAGGACTTCTCGCCATGATGCGCCACTCTTTGCTGGATGAGATCAAAAGCGTCATCGCACGGCGGTTTCAGAAGGGCTGATCGACTTAAAGCCGCTCGTCGCCGCGTCCCGCTCTTGCGCGGCGCACCATTCCTAAGAACGCGTGAATTCGTTCTTTCCAGGGAGACAGTTGCATTACAGCTAGTAGCTGCATTCCGCGATATCGTGGTATAGGACGACCAATGCTTTGGAGCGCTAGTAGGCGTGGCAGAAGACCACGCCGCCGCCATGTCTGACCGCGCTGCATTCGCGGGAGCCTAGAGACATCAAAGGGCCGGGTTTGAAGTGCTCCAGACGTTTCGGCGGCCTCCATTAGAGACCTTCCGCTATCTGTGCGCGCGACGATCAAGCTGATCCCGTCTTGCTCTTCAAAAAGTGGATAGCCGGCCTCATCGGTTTCCCAGGCATCCGCAAATACAAGATCGGCTGCGGCGCCAGCCCCATCGGCGCACAGCCGACAACGATGCTGAACACGGGGCGACAGTAAGTTACCCCAGCTTTCGGCATAAGACATCGAGGCCTCTTGTCCGGCGTGGGTCTGGGCAGTGGCCTGCCCGGGCCAGCCGTGACCCCGGTAGCGAAAGCGCTGAACATCCTGGGACTCGAACCCAAGCGCCCTGACCACATCTCTACCACCCTCAATAGACGGAACGCCTGCGCAAAAGAACGATAGTACATAAGCCACTTTTTCGGCCAGTTTCGGATCCGTGGCACGCATAGCTTGTAAGGCGGCCGCGTCGCAGGGTTTTCCCACAACGGCGAAACGCCCTTCGGGGAGGTCGGGCAGAGCGGCGAGTGGAGCCGACGGAGCGTATCTTGATCCGGCGGCATTCAAGACATCCGCACGGTTGCGGGAGATCACAGTGTGATTGCCGACCGGATCCTCGGGATCGGCGGCAACCTGGAGTACACCATCGACTGCATTCGTCTCCAAAAGATGCACCAGCACGGCCGAAAGCGCACCGCCTGATGACGCTGAAAAGCGCAGCTCGGGATCCGTGGCCCAGCCATCTCGGATCTCGACATAAGGTCCGA
>CAZMRS010000503.1:0-2353 GCA_964568435.1 uncultured Boseongicola sp.
CGGCCCGTCAGCGCCTGCCCCAGCATCCAGATCATCCGCATGATACGCAGGCGATAAAGAGTGTGGAGCGCACGCGCTTTTTCCAAAGCGTCCAGGTCGGGGTGGCGCAGTACTCGAGGCGTGTGAACAAGCGCGCTCGGGAGCATAGCCAAGGCGCGCAACGCCCAGGCTAGGCGAGCGCTTGGCCCTCCGCCGCGAAACAGGAAGGCTTCTGTCGTCAACCTGCGCCATTTCCGTGCCAAGGAAGCCCAGTTCTGGCGAGACGGATGGCCTGCTGCAAAATCATCATCATATGCCAGTTTGAACCCAGCTGCTGCGGCCCGTGTACTCCAATCCACGTCTTCGGATACAGCTGGGCGAAAGCCTCCGGTTGTCTCAAAGACATGTCGCGCCGTCACTAGATTGCCCGAGCCCAGAAACCCGTCCCGCGCCAGATATGCCCCCATCTTGAAGGCGAACACGGTTTCAAAGGCTTCGGCTCCAGATTGGGGCGGTGGTGTCTCATGGAACACATCCACCCGCCCACCGATGACGGTGTCCACTTTTGAAATTCGTCGACCCGTCGCGATCCAATCGTCCGCAGGCACGCAGTCAGCATCAAGAAACATTATCCATGGAGCGGTGCTTTCCGCGACGCCAAGGTTGCGGGCAGGACCAGCGCCTTTTTCAGTTTCAATTACGATGCGGACATCGGGAAACTGTTCTCGTACGGATGTAAGATCATCGCTGGAATTGTTATCCGCCACGATCACTTCAATGTCGTCTTCCAGCTGCGGCACCAAAGCCGCGAGACAGCGCTGCAGTCGCGGCACATCGTTGAAATGTGGGATAATGACAGCAAACTGCGGTGGGATGGCCGACATGGGACTATTCTGTCCATTGTGTTTCGTGCAGCACCATGAGTGAAAGCTTTTGCTTTGGAAAGCGCTTGTGCTGGACAAGCCTTCCCGCTCCGACGTAACCGTTGCACGGAGGGCATAGTGTCGGGTGGGATGTTGCGTCTGTGGAGGCGCGCGACGCGATGAAGAAGATGAAACCACAGGGACTTGGTCGTTTGAAGGCGCTCAGGCGCATTCTGGTGACGTTACGCCGAGCCTGGCTCACACGGGTCTGGGGCATGACCATTCACCCCACGGCTGAGGTGTCTCTTTCTGCCAAACTGGACCGAACATATCCCAAAGGCGTGGTGATCGGAGCTAGGTCCTACGTGGCGTTCGAGGCGCGAATCCTTTGCCATGACCGCACGCGCGGTCTCTATGTCACGACCAAAGTTGGGGAGAATTGCTTTATAGGCGGTCGCAGCCTTATTCTGCCGGGCGTTGAGATCGGCGATGGCTCTATTGTTGGTGCGGGCGCGGTTGTGACGAAATCTGTCCCGAATGGATCAATTGTCGCCGGTAATCCAGCCAAGATCATACGCTCTGGCATCACGACTGGCCCCTATGGCCGTCTTCCGGATGCCGATGCCACCGAAAGCGCTCTAGTCGAGCAAGGCCTCACCTGATGTCATGGAGGCGCATTGCGGGATGGGGGATGCTTTGCCTGGCGCTTGCCATCACAGCCGCCGTGATCTGGGCAAAGAACCCCCTCCCGTCCGCGCCCCTCGATCGACCGCTTTCCGCAATGACAATCCCTGTCGAGAGCCCGTTGCGAATCGTCGTTTTCGGCACCAGTCTCAGCTATGATGAAGACTGGACCACGGTCTACCGCGACCAGCTGGAAATCTGTCTAAACCATCCCGTGGAGGTAACTGTGGTTGCAAAGCCCGGTGCAGGCAGTACCTGGGCTTTGGGGGAGGTGCCTTCGGTTCGCGCAGTGATGCCACATCTCGTATTGGCCGAATTTGCCATAAATGATGCCGATCTACGAGACGGGGTTTGGCCCGAGAAAGGTTATCAGCAGCATTTGGAGCTGGCGCGCCTTTTGACAGAACCTCCATCTGCGCCTGCCGTGCTTTGGATGACAATGAGTCCAGCCCATGGGTTGCGTGGATGGCTTAGGCCGCGCCTTGATCTGCACTATACGAACTATCGTCGACTGGCCGAGGCAACCGATACAGCGCTTTTGGACCTTTGGCCGCGATGGTTGGCGCTTCCCGAACCCGCGCGGACATTCAGCGACGGCCTGCACCCCAAGCCAGAACAAGCGACATCTTTGATCGTGCCACCTCTTCTGTCAGCGACCGCGATGGCCTTTGAGCGGGAGTGTGCGATATGAGCCAGGGTCTGCGTCGGGCCGCTCTGTCCACTGGGAGCGCACAGTATGTGATCTACGCGCTCTCCTTTGTGCGACTCATCGTAATCTCGCGCATCCTGACATCGACCGAAATTGGTGCGTTTGTCCTGGCTTCGTC
>CAZMRS010000504.1:0-2352 GCA_964568435.1 uncultured Boseongicola sp.
AGATATTAGGTTGGTGTAATAGAGCGACGGGATGCCGAGCTCTTTTGCTTTCTGACCGACCGGCGTCGTGCCAATCGCGAGGTCGGGTTTGACCCCTTCCGTGGCGGCAAGGTCGTCCGCGAGGGAGGCACGATAGACGACTTTGCATCCATGAGCCTCGAGCCAGTCGCGGTCCCATTCGGATTGCGGTGTCTTCGGACAGGCCGTTCCGACGTATGGGACGTCAGCGCCACTTTCGATCAGAAGTCGGGCGACAAGAAGCTCGCTGCCCTCATACCCTGACAATGTGACCGTGCCGTTGATCTTGGATCCGGCGAGCGCACCTTTGGTGGCACCAACGAAGATGTTTTGAGCGGCGGCGACCTTCTCCGTCGGGAGGCCAAAAGCTTCACCGATCTGGGCGAGCCAATGTGCTGTACCGTCCGCGCCGACGGGTGCGGAGCCAACGATGGGGCGACCCGCTTCGGTAAACTCTCGCATCGAGGCGGTATAGAACGGATGGATCGCAGCGACCGCGCCACAGTCGAGCGCGGCGTAAAGTTCGCGCCATTCGCGGGCCGGAATGACAGGCCCGGCGGCGAGGCCGAGCGGTTCGAGCATCTGGCCGATGACCATGGGGTCGGCCGGGAACATCTCGCCCAGCATTGTGACCGTTGGTCGGTCGGAGGTTCCGCCTTCTGGCGCCTGAACCGGGCCAGCTTCGATTTCCTTGCGAGCGTAATTCAGCATTGCGCCTGCAAGAACGTCTTTGGCTTCAGCGTGGGTGGGAATGCCAAAACCTGGCACGTCAATGCCTATGATGCGTACACCGTTGATCTCATCTGGAAGAAGGCGCAACGGGACACCCGATGCTGTTGGGACGCACAAGTTGGTGACAACCACTGCATCGTAACGGTCGGGGTCAGCGAGGTCGTGGACGGCTTCGCGTATGTCTTCGAACAGTTTGCCGGTGACAAGCGTTTCGGAGTTGAAGGGTACATAGCCGACGGAGCGGCGTGCACCGTAGAAGTGAGACACGAACGTCAGGCCATAAACACAGCAGGCCGAGCCAGACAGAACGGTCGCCGTCCGGCGCATGCGTAGACCGACGCGGAGCGATCCGAACGCCGGGCACATGGATTGCGGTTTGTCGTGGGGGCCCTGCGGGTAGTCGCGAGCGTATTGGTCCAGAATGTCGGATTTGCCAGCGGCGCGCGCGGCGGCTTCCATTCGATCCGCACCCGCGTGACAACCCATGCCGTCACCTTCGGGCATCTGTACGTCCCGCTCTGTTCCTTCCGTGGCGTCGACGTCAGCGGAAGAGTCGTATGTGACTTTAGTCTTCACGTGGGATTGCTCTTAGGGGTGGATCAACTTGATCGCGCGTGATGCGCAGGTGCTGGGCGGTCTCGCGCAAGCGGTTTGAACGTGCGGTCAGCTCGTCGATTTCCTGGCCGAGGCTTTCGGCGCGGCTTTCGTAGCTGGCCATGCGGTCGAAGATGGTGCTGGAGTCGTCTCTAGGCATCGTCATAGATCACCTCGAGAGACTGTTTTGGTTTCGCGTTCTTGCCGCGCATGTCGGTGTCGGTGGCGGGTTCAAGCACGACGCCTGCCCCGGTGTCGGACCCGTCAAAGAGTTCGAGGAGTTCGTCCTGCGTCAGCGCGGTTGGACGAAGTGGCGGCGCATCGGCCACGTTTTCACCGAGCGCTTCGAAGAGGTCGCCCCATTGGGATTCTCTGGTGCCGACGATCTGGTAATTCGCGGACTTCTTTCGAAGGTCATCGTCCTGCGGGATCGACGCGAGGACCGGGATGTCGACGGCCTTTGCGAAGGCTTGCGCCTCGCCGCTGCCGTCGTCCTTGTTGATAACGAGTCCGGCGACGCCAACGTTGCCGCCAAGCTTGCGGAAGTATTCAACGGCAGAGCAGACGTTGTTGGCCACGTAAAGCGACTGGAGGTCGTTCGACCCAACGAGGATCACCTTTTGCGCCATGTCGCGCGCGATCGGCAGGCCGAAGCCGCCGCAGACGACGTCGCCGAGGAAGTCGAGCAGGACGTAGTCAAAGTCCCAATCGTGGAAGCCGAGTTTTTCTAGAAGTTCGAAACCGTGGATGATGCCGCGGCCGCCGCATCCCCGGCCGACTTCAGGGCCGCCGAGTTCCATGGCGAAGACGCCGCCGCGTTTGAAGCAGACGTCGCCGATTTGGACTTCTTCACCGGCGAGCTTTTTGCGAGTGCTGGTTTCGATAATCGTTGGGCAGGCCTTGCCGCCGAAGAGCAGGCTCGTCGTGTCGGACTTGGGATCGCAGCCGATGAGCAGCACGCGCTTGCCCTGCTCGGCCATCATGTGGCTGAGGTTCGCGAGTGTGAAG
>CAZMRS010000505.1:0-2346 GCA_964568435.1 uncultured Boseongicola sp.
GTTGGAGACACCAAGTTTCCGACGCTCAAACGCTTGGGAAGCGACGCGCCAGGAAGTGGGGGCGGTGCGTAACTCTGTCGGTCTCAATGAGGTGCATAACTTCAGCAAGTTCGACGTAACCGGAGCAGGCGCGCGCGATTGGTTGGACTGGATCATGGCGGGCCGCATTCCGAAACCCGGTCGCATGAGCCTCAGCCCGATGCTTTCGCCGAAAGGGCGGCTCATCGGCGACTTTACTGTGGCGTGTCTGACTGACGAGCATTTCGTTCTCACGGCCAGCTACGGAAGTCAGGACTACCATATGCGATGGTTTGAAGACCATTTGCGGGAAGGCGTTGCTGTCAGAAACATTTCGGACGAGATGACAGGGTTTCAGATAGCCGGACCGAAGGCGCGCGAGGTTTTGGCGGCGGCGTCTGGCCAGGATGTATCAAATGACGCGATGCGTTTTCTTGATGTCCGCTTAATGAATATCGGTTTTGCAAACTGCCGGGTGCAGCGTGTGAGCTACACCGGCGATCTTGGGTACGAAATCTACTGCGATCTAACGAGCGTGCGGCACCTGTTTGATGTGCTTTGGGACGCGGGAAAACCCTTTGGCATGCGCCCCTTTGGCATGCGCGCGATGATGTCATTGCGATTGGACAGGTTTTTTGGCTCGTGGCAGCGCGAGTTTTCACCGGATTACACAGCAGCCGAAACGGGACTTGATCGGTTTATTCATTTCAAGAAACACTCCGACTTCATAGGCCGGGCGCAAGCGGAGTTCGAACAGAGCGATCCTCCGTCCAGATTGCTGTGCGCCTTTGAAGTCGAGGCTGATGATGCAGATGTCTTCGGCTATGAGCCAATTTGGCATGGTAATACGGTGGTTGGATTCTGTACGTCGGGCGGATACTCGCACTGGACCAAGACATCCATCGCCTTCGGATTTCTGCCAAGGGAACTGACTTCAGAAGCTACGAGCCTCGAGATCGAAATATTGGGAGAGCGACGCCCCGCCAGGCGCTTGACGAACCCGATCTTCGATCCCGACGGAAGCCGCATGAGAGACTAAAGCTCACCCGGTTCAGAAATCTTCCCAATTGTCGTCGTCATCTTCTAGGGCGAGGTTTCCCGCCGTTTTGTAACCGGTGCTGCGCGCGTTCTCTGTGTGAAGCGCCTCCTGAGGTGATGGTGTTTCCTTCGAATGCTTCGGAGCAATTGAACGAACGGTGCGATCGTTATCGTTATTGGAGGCACCGCTCGTGCGGAAGTTGGATGTCGTGGCGACCAAAGCGTTGGCTTCGGACGTGAGGGTATGAGTGGCAGCCGTGGTTTCCTCGAACATGGCCACATTTTGTTGGGTAACTTGATCGAGTTGGCTTATCGCGGTGTTGATTTCTTCCAACCCTGTTGATTGTTCTCGCGCCGAGGCAGCAATTCCGGTCACGTGGTCCTCGATATCGCCTACGGACGTCACGATTTCGGTCAAGGCATTACCGGCCTTATCGACAAGCTCGACACCACGTTTCACTTGAGAGCCTGAAGTGGATATTAGCGTGTTAATCTCCCGAGCAGCGTCGCTGGAGCGTTGCGCAAGTGCGCGCACTTCGGATGCAACAACAGCAAAACCACGACCTGCGTCGCCAGCGCGGGCGGCCTCGACACCTGCATTCAAAGCCAGGAGGTTTGTTTGAAACGCGATATCGTCGATGACCGAAATTATGCGAGATATTTGATCGGATGAGCTTGCGATTTCACCCATAGCATCAACCGCTTCGCGAACCACAGTACCGGATGCCTCCGCATTTTTGCGCGCGTCGGTGACGACATCGCTGGCCTTACTGGCCCCTTCTGCGGCGGAAGCGACAGAGGCTGTAATTTCGGTCAGGGCGGCGGCGAATTCCTCCAGAGTTGCGGCTTGGCAAACGTAAGCGCTCTCATGGCAGCGCGGCTGCTCTGTTCGGCGTGACAGATCGTCTGCCGCCGAGGATATGTTGCCAGCCTCGCCAAGTATGGCTCCGGAATTATCCAAAACCAGCTTCAGTGCCGAGTCCAAGGCGTTCACAGAAGCGTTGAAATGGCTCCTTAGAGATTCGTAGTCGTCGGCGAACGCGCTGGTCAATCGTACGGTTAAGTCGCCTTCAGCAAGGGTGGTCAAAGAGGTGCTCAAGCTTTCCACAACCTGTTTTTGAGCGAGGTCTTTTGCTTCGGCTTGTTCCTTGGCCAGCTTCTTCGCACGCTCAGACTCAGTGATGTCGTTGCCCATGAATACCATGCCGACAGTGTTGTTTGAGCGGTCTCTGATTGGTGCGATGCTGCCCGATGCGACGCAGATCTGGCCTTTGAAGGTTACAGTGAACT
>CAZMRS010000506.1:0-2340 GCA_964568435.1 uncultured Boseongicola sp.
GGACGCCGGCGGATTTGACGGAACCGCCAAGTTTGTCATCGAAGACGAAGGCGCGATCATGCTCGATGCCGGTGGTGCACGTGCTGCAGACGAGGACGCAGATGTGACAATGACGGCTGATGTCGATACCTTCAAATCTATCCTTGATGGAAGCCTGAACCCGACGGCCGCATTCATGTCGGGGCGCCTTAAGGTGGATGGCGATATGGGGGCAGCCATGCGCCTTGGCTCCGTTCTGTCCTGAGCACCGTCGTCCCCTTCTTTGCCGAGCTCTCTGAAGGACCAGAGGCTCAGGTTTTCTGGGCTGAGACCGAGGATGGCGTACGTCTGAGGGCAGGGCTTTGGGCTGCGCCATCGCCGCGCGGAACGATCCTCCTGTTCTCGGGTCGCTCTGAATACCTTGAGAAGTACGGCAGGGTGGCTGGCGAAATGACCGCGTCCGGCTACAGCGTTTTGTCAGTGGACTGGCGCGGGCAGGGGTATTCTGACCGGGTGACAGAGGACGCGCGGCTTGGCCATGTCGGCGATTTTTCAGACTATCAGAAAGACGTCGCAGCCTTTGTGAAAATCGCCGAAGACCGCAGGTTGCCGAAGCCCTGGTATCTCGTGGCGCATTCAATGGGTGGCTGCATTGGGTTACGCGCACTCATCAACGGTCTGCCGGTCGAACGTGCTGTGTTCTCGGCTCCGATGTGGGGGATATTTGTCTTCCCACACCTAAGACCCATCGCAAAAGTACTTCCCGGCCTCGCACGCGTATTCGGGCAAAATCTTCGCACAATGCCGGGCACCAGCCCGAAATGCTATGTTCTTGAAACTTCTTTCGAAAAGAACCTTCTGACGACTGATAAGAACCATTGGGAATACCTGATAAGTCACGCCCGAGCATCGGCGGAGATCGCGCTTGGCGGGCCTACGATACATTGGTTCGAGAAGGCGCGCGAAGAGATGCCCACATTGTATCAAGCGAGAAGACCGACAATTCCAGTGCTTACAATCGCGGGGACGCGCGAGGGTGTTGTGGACCGGAAAGCACTGACCGCGATGCACCAGCATTGGCCATCGGCACGACTTGAATGGATCGACGGTGGACGTCACGAATTGATGATGGAAGCCCCTGAGATGCGACAGAAATTCATGCGCCGTTTGTTTGCATTTCTGGACGACAACGCGGGGCCTGTCGCGTCTGCCTAGACCTCAATCTCGCTAAAGGCATCCCGCAAGGCCACAGACCAGGCCGCGCTCATTTCCCTGAATACTTCATCGCCTTCCTCAATGCGGCGCTGGTCGCTGACGACGTAGCTGTCTTTTTCGATAACGGAGAGATCCAAAGGCATGCCAACGCTCAAGTTGGAGCGTAATGTGGAGTCCATGCTCAGGAGAACCGCCTTCTTGGCGTCAGAGAGAGTCGTTTCCGGTGTGACCACCCGATCCAAGATGGGTTTGCCGTACTTATGTTCCCCAATTTGCAAGTAGGGGGTATCGGCGGTCGCCTCGATGAAATTCCCTTCCGGATAGACAAGGAACATGCGCATGTCGCCGCCTTTGCGCTGACCGGCCACGATCATGGACGCGGATGCGGACGATGCGCTTTCTCCCATGCGACTGCCGACTTCATGGCTCGTATCGCTCAATGTGCGCCCAATGATTTCGACAACTTGCAGCATCGTTGGAGCAAGCAGAATGGACGTCTGAGGTGTCGCATCGATGTCTGTCGCGGCTTCATCCAGTCGAGCAAGTGTGGTCTGAGTCACAGACAGGCTTCCGGCGGTCATTATAACAATCACACGGTCGTCCGGGACGCTGAACGAGAACATCTTTCGGTAGGTCGATATATTGTCGAGCCCCGCGTTTGTGCGCGTGTCGCTAAGGCAAACCATGCCGTCATTCAAAAGAAGACCAACGCAATACGTCATGTTGAGAAGCGTCCGAGTGAAATAGTCCTATGTCCTTTAATCTTCGTGGCTGGACCCTGCAAGTGTCCGCACCGAAGCGAAGAGCAAGCGGATGATGAAAAGGGCGCGGTCCCCCACCCGGACCGCGCCCTTACCCCACCCAGCAGACGCTTTGGCACCGAAGGATGGCCAAATCTGCGTCTTGTGCATTCTTTTTTGTTTAGACTTCGTCGCCACCGTTGTTGCGACCGCCAGAGTTGCCTGGATCACCATCCTCGTCGCCGTTACCACGGCCAGAGTTTGGGTTCTTGCCGCTCGTCGGCTCCGGATCATCAGTTGGCTCCGGGTCGTCGGTTGGTGTCGGATCATCGGTCGGCGTTGGGTCGTCCGTAGGCGTCGGATCGTCTGTTGGTGTTGGATCATCCGTTGGTGTCGGATCGTCCGT
>CAZMRS010000507.1:0-2334 GCA_964568435.1 uncultured Boseongicola sp.
CTCGCTTCGCCGATGCGTGGGCAGATTACACCGCTGGCGGTGACGCGGGGCGACTTCTAGCGGTGGTTTTCATCGGAACGATGGCTTTCAACATGCAAGACGTGCTGCTCGAGCCATATGGCGGAGAAATCCTTGGTCTGTCTGTATCGGCGACCACCATTCTTACCGCTCTTTGGTCGGCGGGCGCTCTTCTTGGTTTCGCACTCGCCGCGCGCTGGCTGAAATCCGGCTTCAGCCCCTACCGCATGTGCGTTCGGGGCATCCTGACCGGTCTCGCTGCGTTTTCGGCGGTGATTTTCGCCGATCCACTGAATTCTCCCGCCTTATTCTATGTGGGAGCCACGCTCATAGGTCTTGGCGGCGGCCTGTTTGCTGTATCCACGCTCACGGCCGCCATGACCCTGCCGATGGGCAAGAAGGCCGGACAAGGTTTGGCCCTCGGCGCCTGGGGGGCCGCGCAAGCAACAGCTGCCGGATTGGCCATCGCTTTAGGGGGAACAATCCGCGATTCGGTCGGCGCCCTCGTTTCGACAGGTGCGTTCGGTGAAGCGCTCAACTCGCCCGGCACCGCATACTCTGTCGTCTATCACATTGAGATTGCACTACTTTTCGGAACGCTTGTCGTTCTTGGCCCGCTTGTGCGTCTCGCTTTCCTGAAACCTGAACCAACCACCAAGGAGACCAGCAGAATCGGGCTTGCTGATTTCCCAACCTAACCCACGGAAGGATTACCAATGGTCGGTGTAACATTCTTCGGAGATTTCGATCTCGCCAGCTTGGCAATTTGGGGCTTCTGGCTCTTCTTTGCGGCTCTGATTTTCTATCTCCAAACCGAGAATATGCGGGAAGGCTACCCGCTCGAGATGGAGGACGGTTCCAAGTCTCCAAATCAGGGACCTTTCCCGGTTCCGAAACCCAAAACCTTTCATCTGCCTCACGGCGGCGAAGTCACCGTACCGTCTGAAGAGAATGAAGCGGCCCACCGCCGCGACGGTCTCGCGCTTGAGAAGACGGAAGTTTCGGAAGGCTTCCCACAGGTCCCGACAGGTGACCCAATGGCAGACGGCGTTGGTCCAGCATCATGGGTACCTCGTCGCGACGAGCCGGAATTGAACGCTCACGGCGAACCCAAGATCAAACCGATGGCTTCGAATGACGCGTTCTTTGTATCCGCCGGTCGCGATCCACGCGGTATGCCCGTCTTGTCCAAAGACGATCAGGTCGTGGCGCACATCTCGGACATGTGGATCGACGAAGCGGAACAAGAGGTCCGCTACCTCGAGATCGAACTTGAAAGCGAGCATGGCTCCGGCAAGCGCCTCGTGCCAATGACGCTCGCCAAAGTCCAACCGCGCTGGGTGATGGTGAAGTCTCTGCACTCCAGCCGGTTTGACGGCACACCACAAGTCCGCACCGCCGGTCAGATCACCAAGCTCGAAGAAGAGAAGATCTCGGCCTGGTACGCCGGCGGCGCGCTCTACTCCTGATCGGAGATTTGGGCGTCCCGCTCGACCGGGGCGCCTTGACAAAGGGAACATAACTGAAAGGCACTGCCATGCCACATGATGACGACGTAACCGTGGAGCCGGTGAAGGGGCTTCCAGAAGCTCTTCCATCGGGCGAAGACATCCTGTGGCAGGGCCGCCCTGCCGTTATGCCATTGGCGCGCAAGGCCCTCTCCCTGAATTGGGTGATCGGGTACTTCGCGCTTTTGGTGGTTTGGCGGATAGGTGTTTCAACGACGGCCATGCCATTAGGGCCAGCCATCCTAACGGGCTTGCCATTCGTTGTGCTTGGTGTGCTTGCAGCCTTGATCCTGATCGGCATCGCCTGGATTCAGTCGCGGGCGACTGTCTACACCATTACAACCGAACGCGTCGCAATGCGCGTTGGCGCAGCTTTAACGCTCACGTTGAACTTGCCCTTCCCAAAGATCGCCGCTGCAGACCTTGATCTGCACAAAGACGGGCACGGCACGATCGCCCTTAGAACGCTCGGAACAGCCCGGTTGAGTTACATGATCCTCTGGCCGCACGTGCGCCCCTGGCACATGAAGCACACCCGCCCTGCCCTGCGCTGTGTTCCCGATGCCGCCAAAGTTGCCGCCATCCTTGCAGAGGCAGCGGAAACGCGCGTCTCTCAGCCAGTCATCGCCCCAAGACCATCTGTCGCGGATGCGGCGGTTGCCGCAGAATAAAGGAGGCTTGAGATGTCACATCGTACCGATACTGGCCTCTACTTCGATGCAGAAGCCCGCACTATGGAAAAGCGCGACAGGGAACTGATCCCGCGTCATTTGGTCATTGCAATGTTCTCGATGGCGTTAGCATCCGT
>CAZMRS010000508.1:0-2330 GCA_964568435.1 uncultured Boseongicola sp.
CGCTCTTCTACCTCGAGAACACCATCGAGGAGGTGGACGGCATGCGGCCTTACTCACCGCTCGAACTGGCGGGACGCGAAGTGTACATCCGGGAGGGCTGCTATGTCTGCCACTCCCAGATGATCCGCCCGATGCGCGACGAGGTCGAACGCTACGGCCACTACTCGCTCGCAGCGGAATCGATGTACGACCACCCGTTTCAATGGGGTTCCAAGCGGACGGGGCCTGACCTCGCCCGCGTGGGTGGCCGTTATTCGGACGCCTGGCACGTCGACCACTTCGTGGATCCGCAGTCGGTTGTTCCGGAAAGCGTTATGCCCAAATACGCCTTCCTTCTGGATAACAAACTGGACGGAGAGGACATCGGTGATCTGATGAGCACCCACCGACTGGTTGGTGTTCCCTATACAGATGAGATGATCGCATCTGCCAAGGCCGATTTCCGGGTCCAGGCCGATCCTGAAGGGGATTCGGACGCTTTGGTCGAGCGCTACCCCGGAGCGGTCGTGTCCAACTTTGACGGTCAGGATGATCTGACCGAAATGGACGCTCTCATCGCCTACATGCAGATGCTCGGCACGTTGGTCGATTTCTCGACCTTCACACCCGATCCGACGCGCTAAGGAGGACGACCAATGGACACGTATTCTTTCTTGCGCGAACTGGCCGACAGCTGGGTCCTCCTTGCGATGGTGATTTTTTACCTCGCCGCGATTGTCTGGGCGTTCCGCCCGGGCAGTCGTAAGGTCCACGCCGATATCTCGGCTATCCCGTTTCGTAACGAACACCTGCCATCGGACGACGCCGACACCGGCGACGCCCAATCCGCTCACAATAAGTCGGAGGCACGCTGATGTCTGACAATCCACATCACGACGAAATCACAGGCGTCGATACAACCGGTCACGTCTGGGACGGGATCAAGGAACTCAACAACCCTTTGCCGCGCTGGTGGCTCTGGACGTTCTACATCACGATCATCTGGGGCATAGGCTACACGATTGCCTATCCTGCATGGCCGATGGTTGAACGTGCAACTGGCGGTCTGTTAGGCCAAAACACACGCGCTGACGTGGCTGCCGACATCGCGGCGGTTGAAGCCCAGAATGCGGAGGTTTCTGCCACGCTGGCATCGGCTGACCTGAACACGTTGCCGCAGTCTGACCCGGCCTATTCCTACGGTGTTGCTGGCGGCGCAGCCGTCTTCCGCGCCAACTGTTCCCAATGTCACGGGGCAGGGGCCGCAGGGGTCCAGGCGGCGGGCTACCCGAACCTTCTGGACGACGCCTGGCTCTGGGGCGGTACGCTCGACGCGATCGAATACACCGTGCGCCACGGCATCCGAAACGAGCAGGACTTTGACGCCCGCTGGTCAGAGATGCCCGCCTTTGAAGAGATTCTTTCTGAAGAGGAAATCGTCCAGACGGCGGAATATGTCCGCTCGCTCTCGGGTGCCGAAAACGATGCAACGTTGGCTATGGCGGGTTCTGAGATCTTTGCAGCCGAATGTGCCTCCTGCCACGGAGATTCCGGCGCGGGTGACCCCGAACTTGGCGCACCGAACCTGACGGATGCGATTTGGCTTTATGGCGGCAGCCAGGAAAAGATCATTGAGACGATCACTTACTCCCGCTTTGGCGTCATGCCCGCGTGGGGTCAGCGTCTGAGCGATTCTGAAGTGAAAGCCGTCACTCTCTATGTCCACCAACTTGGCGGTGGCGAATAAAGCGCGAGCCGCTTCATGAATGCCCGGCTGCATATTATGCGGTCGGGCTGAACCCGATCCCGGACCTGTTCGCATCATTTTCGGGGTCGGGTGCCCTAAACGGGGCGCCGTTTGACACAGATCAAGGAGGGTCAGAGCCCTCAGTCCTAAACAGACACTGCGAACAGGAAAGAATTAACGATGAGTGATGCGAATCATCAGCCGCTTTATGCGCCGCAGGAACCGATTTTCCCGCGCCGCGTATCGGGCAAGTTCCGCACGCTGAAGTGGTGGATCATGGGCGTTACGCTCGGGATCTACTATCTGACACCGTGGCTCAGATGGGATCGTGGCCCGAACTTGCCTGACCAAGCTGTGCTGGTCGATATGGCCGGTCGGCGGTTCTATTTCCTCTGGATCGAAATTTGGCCTCACGAGTTTTACTTCGTTGCGGGTCTGCTCATCATGGCGGGCCTTGGGCTCTTTCTATTCACGTCCGCGCTGGGCCGCGTCTGGTGCGGCTACACTTGCCCTCAGACCGTCTGGACGGACCTTTTCCTCCTTGTAGAGCGCTGGATCGAAGGGGATCGCAACGCCCGCGTCCGACTTTGGAAGGCAAAATGGG
>CAZMRS010000509.1:0-2316 GCA_964568435.1 uncultured Boseongicola sp.
CCACACCAAACTGTAACGGCCTGTTCTGTGCCATCGTCGCGCACACGTGTCGCGTTTGGAAACTGGCCGCGGGTTCTCTCAATATCGATAAAGGTCCGATACCGACCTTCCTCGTGCAACTTGCTCAGCGCAGCATCCAGTTGTTTGTCGTAAGTCACGTGCAAGCTCTCCAACTTTAAGATCGGTCTAAATTAAGCAGCACTATCGGGGCAAGGTACAAATTGCCGCGATGATCTGGATCAATTCTCGATCACGATACGACAATCATCCGCATTTTTTGCTTTGGCGGCGCATGCAGCAAGTGCGCCGTCTGCGCTCGGCCCCATGGCCCAGGCACCCGTAGACTGTGAGGCCGCAAAGAACTTGGCGTCAGTGGCTGGCAGGAATCGCGTGAAAAAACCGCGTGAGGCATCACGGGACAAGCTCAAGCCACGTTTCTGGTATCCCGGCGGCAAAATGCGCGCCGCCAATCGGCATGCGCCGGACGTTGCCTTCTTCGCGGCTTGGCAGGCTTTCAAAGCGGCCTGATCCGCAGCCGCGACACTGTGAAAGTTAAAGGCCCCTTGAAGCGACTCACTGACCAACCCCTCATCGGGCGCGTAAGCCAATGCGCCAAAATACTTCGCTTTGGTTTGCGTTTGCTGCGCGATCAATGGGACGAGGTTCTTGACTGTCGCACGCTCTTTCTTGCTCAAGCCAGACGCCAACTGCAGCCCAACGCTTTCGGTATCATAGAGCATACCCGCGGCGGCACTGGAACTCACCGGCTCCGCCACCGCTCCATCGGCAGCTAGCCAGACGGCCAATACCAACACCAACCTTCGTTTCACTGAACCACCCTTCAATATTTTTTGTAGCCTAACCCACAGATGCGAGCTCGGCCAGACTGGACGCCACGCCGTGGCCTGATAACGTCTCGCCAGACAACAAACACCAAGAAGAGCGAGCCCAATGAGCATCGACACAATCTTGACCCATATCGACGACGACCTGCCAAACGCCCTCGACCGTTTGATGGAGTTGCTTCGCATCCCGTCGATCTCAACCGACCCGGCCTACAAGGACGATTGCCTGACCGCAGCCGAATGGATCGTGGCTGATCTCACATCGCTCGGCGTTGATGCGCAAATCCGCCCCACAACCGGGCACCCTATGGTCGTTGGACATGTCGGCGAAGGCGCGCCTCATCTACTCTTCTACGGCCACTACGACGTCCAACCGGTCGATCCGCTAAACCTCTGGAACAAGCCGCCGTTCGAGCCATCCATCGAAGACACGCCAAAAGGCAAAGTCATCCGCGGGCGCGGCGCGAACGACGACAAAGGCCAGCTTATGACCTTCATCGAAGCCTGCCGTGCCTGGAAAGCCGTCACCGGCAACTGGCCCTGCAAAGTGACATTCTTTCTTGAAGGCGAAGAAGAATGCGGCTCCCCGTCCCTTGTTCCATTCCTACAGGAAAACGCTGAAGAACTCCGGGTGCCAGATCTCGCGCTGATCTGCGACACAAGCCTCTTCGACTATGACACGCCCGGCATCACCACGATGCTGCGCGGCCTTCTGGGAGAAGAGCTCATCATCACCGGCCCCGACCGCGATCTCCATTCTGGTGGATACGGTGGCGCGGCTATGAACCCGGCGCGTGTCCTCAGCCGGATTATCGCGAGTCTCCACGACGACTCCGGCCGAGTCACGGTTCCGGGCTTCTACGACGGTGTCTCCGAAATGCCGCCCGAAATCCTTGCCCAGTGGGAGGCTCTTGGCTTTGACGACAAAGGGTTCCTTGGCGACGTCTCCTTGAGCGAACCCGCAGGGGAGCAAGGTCGCAGCGTCCTCGAGATGCTCTGGTCGCGCCCCACCTGCGAAGTCAACGGCATGGAAAGCGGCTACAACGGCGATGGTTTCAAAACGGTTCTGCCCTCAATTGCCCGCGCCAAAATAAGCTTCCGCCTTGTTGGCCAACAGGACCCGCTGAAAATCCGTGAAAGCTTCCGACAATTGGTGCGCGACCAGCTTCCGCCCGATTGCACGGTTGAGTTCATCGACCACGGTGCGGGCGGCGCCTCGGTTATGAAAACCGATGACCCGGCTTTCGAGCTGGCCCGCAAAGCGCTGTCTCAGGAATTCCCCAAACCAGCGGCCTTCATCGGCAGCGGGGGCTCCATTCCCATTGCCGGACATTTCCAGGAGATTCTCGACATCGACTCCATGCTGATCGGCTTTGGTCTCGAAGACGACGGCCTCCACAGCCCGAACGAGAAATACGACGTGCGCAGTTCCACAAGGGCATCCGCTCCTGGGCCCGCATCCTGAACGAGT
>CAZMRS010000510.1:0-2315 GCA_964568435.1 uncultured Boseongicola sp.
TTCCATGGTCATGCAACGGCTGACCACATCGCGGGAGGCGAGGTCTTTGTAGGTTGGCGCATAGCGCTCCATAAAGCGCTCGCCTTCGGAGTTGGTAAGGTACCCGCCCTCACCCCGCGCGCCTTCGGTGATGAGGCAACCCGAGCCGTAAATGCCGGTTGGGTGGAACTGCACGAACTCCATGTCCTGAAGCGGCAGACCCTGACGCGCGACCATGCCACCACCGTCACCGGTGCACGTATGCGCAGAGGTGGCCGAGAAATAAGCCCGGCCATAACCGCCCGTCGCCAGCACCGTCATTTTGGCTGAAAAGACGTGGATCGAACCGTCTTCGAGGTTCCAGGCGACAACACCCTGACAGGTGCCGTCTTCAGCCATGATCAGATCGGTGGCAAAGTATTCGATGTAGAACTCGGCATTGTTCTTCAGGCTTTGGCCATAGAGCGTGTGCAAAATGGCGTGGCCTGTCCGGTCTGCCGCTGCACAGGTGCGCTGCACAGGCGGGCCCTCACCGAACTCGGTCGTGTGACCTCCGAAGGGACGCTGGTAAATTTTGCCCTCTTCAGTTCGCGAAAACGGCACCCCGTAGTGGTCCAGCTCATAAACCGCCTTGGGGGCTTCACGGGCGAGGTATTCCATCGCGTCTGTATCGCCGAGCCAATCCGAGCCCTTAACAGTGTCATACATATGCCATTGCCAGCGGTCCGGCCCCATGTTGCCAAGCGAGGCAGCGATCCCGCCCTGAGCCGCCACTGTGTGAGAGCGGGTCGGGAAGACCTTTGTGATACACGCGGTCCGCAGGCCTTGTTCAGCAATGCCGAGTGTGGCACGCAGCCCAGCGCCGCCAGCGCCGATCACAATGCAGTCGTACTCGTGGGTTTCGTAGTCGTAAGCAGCCATGTCAGGAATTCCTTAAAGCGCGAGGCGGGCAATGGCGAAAACGCCGGCGGCGGCAGCGCCGTAGGACACGATGGCGGTTGCAACCAATAGCGCCTTGCGTGTCAGACCACCTGTGTAGTCCTCGATCGTCGAGCGCACACCATTGTTAAAGTGGTGGAAGCCCAGAAGGATTGCGAGAATGGCCACAATGGCCGGGAATGGCCGGGCGTAATACGCCGTGATCTCTTCATAACTTCCGCCCAGTGCAGACCCGAAAGTGAAAAGAAACAGCGGCATCACAACAATGAGCGCCACCGAAGACATCATCATTGAGATATGATGATGGGTGCCTTCCTTGGCCGATCCGAGCCCGTCTGCGCGTTTGCGATCTGTTAGAAATGCCATCGTGCTCTCCCTAAATCGCCAGCGCCGTCAGAACGGCTAGAATAACTGATCCGCCAACCATGCCCCAACCGAGCTTCTCTGCGAACTCGATTTCCATATTGCCACCGTTGTCCCAATAGAGGTGCCGCAGACCGCCAAGCGCGTGGTACCAAAACGCGATCAAAGACAGGAACAGGACGAGGTCACCGAACCACGAGGTCAGAACCCCGTTTGCGGTCGCAAAGGCCTCTGGTGACGTCGCCGCAGCCAGAAACCACCAGACGATGAGCAGAGCTGCAAGAAGCAACCCGATGCCAGTGATGCGAATGAAGATCGATGACATGGACGTCATCTGCGGTCTATAATACGGCCCTATCATAAAGGGCGACAGGGGACGTTTCCCCCGATTTACATCGGCCATATCCGGCTCCCATTCGGTCTTTTCTGTATGCCTATCAGAATATTCTGACTTGTCACCTCCACCAAAGCCGCAGCGCGGCATTTCGCCCGGTTTCTCGTGAGATTCCGCCTATATGTGATCACAGATTTTTAGACTGTGATCACATAATATCTCACCCTTTCAAAATACCTCCGCCGGAGGCACCGCGACGGGGGCAACGCCCACGGCGCAAAAGCTTGATGTCGCCCGGAAACGGGCGGCCTTTGGATCAGGTTGGCATCAACGTCCATAAGTCGAGGTCGAGAAGAACGCCCGGTGCGTATCTTCCGTCTTCGCTCTGCAACACAAACGGCTCGGTTTCCGCGCGGTGTGCAACCGTCCGCAAGCGGAGAGCGCCGACCCCTGGCGCATTCGTTTCGGCCTTATCTAGCACTTCTGACCACGCAGCAATCGTATCGCCAGCAAAACAGGGTGCTGCATGGCTGCCGCCGTTCAATCCCACGATCAACTGCGCATTTGCAAGACCGTTGAAACTCAGACTCCGCGCCATGGAAATTACATGCCCGCCGTAGATCAGTCGCTTACCATCTTCACGGTTGGTCGCGTCAAAGTGCACCTTGGCTGTGTTCTGCCAAAGCCGCGTTGCCATCAT
>CAZMRS010000511.1:0-2314 GCA_964568435.1 uncultured Boseongicola sp.
AATTGCGCGGCGCGGTGCCCTGATCAACATTTTGAACCCAAAGCTGTCGATATTTTTCCTCGCCCTTCTGCCTCCATTTCTCTCAGGCAATGCTGCGAGCGCGACAACTGAAATGGTCGCGATGGGCGGTGTATTCATGGCAATGACGTTCGCGGTGTTCGTGGTTTACGGAGTTTTTGCCGCCGCAGCGCGCGACTACTTACTGCAAAGCGCAACTGTAATGCGCTGGCTGAACCGCAGTTTCGCTGCGATTTTCGCAGCGCTGGCCGGTCGACTGGCGCTGGAGCGCGCATGAGTATCCCAAAGGCGCCGCTTGCGCTCGGTCTTGCCGGGCTGATCCCGTTCCTGGTCGGTGCGGCGCTTACGGTCTTCGTAAAAGAAGATCTGTCGGGTCCAAATAGCTATCCTCTATTCTCCCCGGGGGATGGACAGGCCATTCTGATTGCATACGGAATCGTCATTTTGTGTTTTATGTCGGGCGTACTTTGGGGCTTCGCCACAAAGGCGGAAGAACGTCGTGCCTTCGTATTCTATGCGTGGTCGGTGGTGCCCGCGCTTTGGGTTTTCTTCACCGCAACATCACACGTTTTCAATGTGCCAGCATTCGGAAGCACCGGAGCGAACCTGATCGTCGGTTTCCTTGGATTGCTCGCGCTCGATTGGCACTTTTGGAAGAACAAGCTCACGCCCGAGTGGTGGATGCGATTGCGTATCCTGCTGACAACGATTGTGACGCTCTGCTTGCTAACGCTGGTGGTGTAATGGCTGATCGTGAAACGCTCAACGTTTACGCCGCACGCGCCAAAGAGTACGCGGACAGGTTCTCGTCCAAAACGCCCAGCCTGTATCTTGCAGCCTTCATGCTGGCCGTAAAAGACAAGGGGCGCGTTCTGGATCTTGGCTGCGGAACAGGGCAAGCGACGGCCTTCATGTTGGCCGAAGGATTAGAGGTCGATTCAACGGACGCCTCGCCCGAAATGGCCAACGTCGCCAAAGAGAAATTCGGGATCGATGTCCAGGTCGCGGAGTTTGACGATCTTGATGCTGACAGAGCTTACGGCGGCGTCTACGCGAACTTTTCCCTGCTCCATGCACCAAAATCTGAGATGCCAAAACAACTCACGCGTATCTCCAAGGCGCTTGTCCCGGGTGGCATCTTTCACGTCGGCCTTAAGACCGGCGAAGGCGAGCATCGCGATCGTCTGGGACGGCTTTACGCTTATTACACTGATGCAGAAATCACCGGATTGCTTGCCGACGCGGGGTTTGTAGTGATCGAACGCAGCTTCGGAGTGGACAAGGGCCTTGATGGTAGCAGCGCACCTTGGATCATTCTTCTGACAGGCAAAATACGATGACAGTCGCGCTTTATTCCATGCCGTCTTCGGGCAACAGCTACAAAGCGCGCCTGCTGCTCGCGTTCCTTGGGACACCTTACATCCATAAGCCAATGGAATACGAAACTGAGGCGCTTGCCGAAGCGCATGCCGATGGGTCTCTGCCGCTAGGAAAAGTGCCCGTCCTTGTGACTGCAAGTGGAGACGTCATCCCTGAGTCGAACGCGATCCTTTATTACTTGGCGCAAGGCACGGATTGGTGGCCTTCCGACACACTTGATCAAGCGAACACCCTGGCCTGGATGTTCTTTGAACAGAACCGGCACGAGACAATCATCGCCGTCCGAGCCGCTTTGAGAAAATACGCCAGCCGCGCCCATCTTGCCACGCCGGAACGACTCGCAGAGTTATTGGACGCCGGTCATGGTGTTCTTCAGATTATGGAAGATCACCTAAATGACCGTGACTGGCTTGTTGGATCTTCACCAACAATCGCTGATGTATCGCTCTACGCCTACACGCATACCGCGGGAGACTTCGGTGGCTACGACATGACCAAGTTTCCAGCAGTAAATGCGTGGCTCGGTCGTATCGCGGGACTGCCGGGTTATGTCGGCTTGGATGACTGGACCGAATGACGGCGTTCTTTGCATATACTGACGGCGCGTGCTCCGGGAACCCCGGTCCTGGCGGTTGGGGTGCTCTGCTTCAAGCAAAGGATGGTGACCGCGTTGTGAAAGAGCGATCTCTGTCTGGCGGAGAGGCCCTGACGACTAACAACCGCATGGAGCTCCTTGCCGCCATCAATGCGTTAGAAGCTTTGGGCCGTCCGACTGATATCACCATCGTGACTGACTCAACCTATGTGAAAAACGGCGTCACGAGCTGGATCCACGGATGGAAGCGAAACGGTTGGAAAACATCCGCCAAGAAGCCCGTAAAGAATGACGACTTGTGGAAGCGTCTGGACGAGGCGC
>CAZMRS010000512.1:0-2313 GCA_964568435.1 uncultured Boseongicola sp.
CGCGCGCGATATCGCGGCAGCGCGGTCGCCTGTTCACCATGGAGAAACGAGGCTTAGGGATGTGGCGTTGCCGGACGCGGGTGATGTTTCTGTCGAAGTTGTGGGAGGCGATGTGCGACTGCCTTTGTCGACTGAGGGGCTTGGTGTTGTCCTTGGGCATTTGATTTTGAATGCTCAGGCCGCCGGAGCTACGAGGGTGAAGGTCACCGCGGAAGGCGGCGCAGCCGGGGCTAAACTGACGGTCGAGGACGATGGGCCGGGTATTTCCGACGGCAACGCAGCTCGCGTGTTCGAGCCGTTTTTCACGACAAAACGCGATGAGGGCGGAACGGGCATGGGGCTGGCGATCGTTCAGACCCTTCTTCTGGCCCATGGTGTCGCAATATCGATTGAGCCGAGCGAGACCGGCGCACGCTTTGAGATTGTATTTTAAGCGCTTTGCCATGAAGATGGCGCAATGCTGAGAAACATCCCGAACATCCTTTCACCCGACATTCTTTGGACCCTTCAGGCCATGGGTCACGGCGACACGCTGGTCATTGGGGACGCAAACTTCCCGGGTCAGTCCATGGGGCGGAGGTGCCATAGATTGGACGGTTTGAGCGCCACAGATGTGCTTGAAGCCGTACTCACGCTGATGCCGCTTGATACTTTTGTGCCCGACCCGGCGCAGGTGATGGCGATGGTGGAGGATCCGGACGGGACGCCGCCTGTTGTGGAGACCTTTCAAGAAATCATTGATAGGGTCGCGGACCACCCGGCACCAATCGCGAAAGTCGAGCGGTTCAAGTTCTATGATCTTGCGCGCGAGGGCTTTGCAGTGATCCAGACAGGGGAAGGTCGGCTTTATGGAAATATCATCGTCAAGAAGGGCGTGATTGCCCCGTGAAGTCGCGGCCATCGGAGGTCAGTGCGTTTGTCGTGCACCTTGAGGGACTATGTATGACGCGAAGCTAACCGGACTCATTTTGGCCGGATCGGCGGTCGACGGCGAAGTGCTTTGCCTCGGTGAAGGATTGTCGTTCTGGGGTGGGGTCGATCCGGCGAGCGGACACATCATTGACGTGCATCATGCAGGTCACGGCGCGGCGCTGGCTGGCAAGGTCGTGATGATGCCGACCTCGCGCGGGTCTTGCAGCGGGAGCGGGGTGTTGTTGCAGCTTGCTTTGGCCGGGAATGCACCGGCTGCGCTGATCTTCCTCGAACGAGAGGAGGTTCTGACGCTGGGGGCCCTTGTTTCGGAGCTGGCGTTCGAAACGCCCGTTGTGGTGGTCCGGTTGTCTCGGGACGCTTACGAGAACGTTGCGAAGGCTGATCGTGTTTCGATTGCCGATGGCGTTCTGACGGCTGGCGAGCATACCGTGCCTTTGCGACGCCCGGCGATAGACGTTCTGGATTTGAATGAGAAGGACCAGGCGATGCTTGCTGGTGGCAAAACACCGTCGCGTTTGGCTATGGAGGTCCTCTGCCGGATGGCTGTATCGCAAGGTGCGGATCGGTTTGTTGATGTGACGCGCGGACATATCGACGGCTGTATTCTGGCGCATGATGCGAACCTGATTTTTGCTGAGAAGATGGCCGAGCTTGGGGCGCGCGTGGCTATTCCGACCACGATGAATGCCATTTCCGTGGATCGAGATCGTTGGGAGAGGCAAGGGGTTCCAGAGGCGTTCGGAAAACGCGCGAGCCGTTTGGCGGATGCGTATACGGGCATGGGTGCCGTGCCGACGTTCACTTGCGCACCGTATCTTTTGAAGGATGCACCTTCACAAGGCGAGTGCCTGGGATGGTCGGAATCCAATGCGGTGATCTATGCCAATTCGGTGCTGGGTGCGCGGACAGCGAAACACCCTGATTATCTTGATCTCTGCATCGCTATGACCGGGCGAGCGCCATTTTCCGGAGTGTATTCGGACGAGGGCCGCCGTGCTGGGATGGTGATCGATGTGGAAGCACCAAAAGCTGTCGATGATGGGTTTTGGCCGTTATTGGGATGGTTGATTGGTCGGGCTTCGCCGAACGCAATCCCGTTGATTCGAGGCTTGGCGCATTTGACGCCATCGCCGGACGATCTGAAAGGGCTATGCGCGGCGTTCGGGACGACATCAGGCGCACCGATGCTGCACATTGAAGGTGTAACTCCAGAGGCAGAGATGTCAGTCCGAGATGGCGCAGATCAGGTGCTTTTGAAGGCGGGCGATTTCCGCGCTGCTTGGGACGCTTTGAATGCGGCCAACGCAACGGTCGATCTTGTTGCCATTGGTGCGCCGCATGCGTCTGCCAGTGAGGTGGGTCGAATAGGTGCAGCGCTTC
>CAZMRS010000513.1:0-2300 GCA_964568435.1 uncultured Boseongicola sp.
CTTCTTCCATCCTTAAGTGTCGCAACTAAAGGACGAATGAGCTTGGCAAATTTCGACAGCGCTACGAAAAAAATTCAGATTTTTTTCAAAGCCAGCACGGCATTCAAGCCACCAAAGGCAAAAGCGTTAGAAAGCGCGTAGTCAACTTGCGCCTCACGTGCAGAATTGGGAACCACATCCAGCGCGCATTCCGGGTCCGGCTCCTCATACCCGATTGTGGGCGCTATCACGCCGTCCTTCAACGCCATGAGAACGGCCAACAACTCCACCGCGCCAGTGCCACCAATCAGATGTCCATGCATCGACTTGGTCGACGAAATCATCACTTTGTCTGCGTGGGGCCCGAAGACATTGGCGACAGCGGCGCATTCGGTTTTGTCATTGGCGGCGGTGCCTGTGCCGTGCGCATTGATATAGCCGACCTGCCAGGCGTCTATCCCGGCGTCGCGCAACGCACCTGCCATCGCTCGCGCCGCGCCCTGTTGCGAGGGCATCACGATGTCCGCTGCATCAGAGGTCATGGAAAATCCGACGACCTCGCAAAGGATGTCCGCGCCGCGCGCTTTCGCATGTTCATATTCTTCAAAGACAAAGACCCCGGCGCCCTCTCCTTGCACCATGCCATTGCGATTGGCCGAGAAAGGTCTGCACGCGTCGCGGGACATGACGCGCAAACCCTCCCAGGCCTTAACGCCGCCAAAGCAAAGCATGGATTCCGAGCCGCCGGTTATCATCACCTGTGCTGCACCGTTTCGGACAAGCCAAAAGGCCTGTCCCATTGCATGGTTGGATGATGCACACGCAGTCGCCACGGTAAATGACGGGCCCTTGAGATTCCAATTCATCGAAACATGGCTGGCAGCCGCGTTATTCATCAGCTTGGGAACAATGAAGGGATGGACCCGGTTCTTTCCCTCTTCATAGACCGCCCTGTAATTCTCGTCCTGCGTCGTCAGTCCGCCGCCACTTGTGCCCAGTACGACTCCAGCATCCGCCGCGAGTGCATCGCTAAACTCCAAGCCGGACTGCGCAATCGCCTCTTCCGCAGCGATCAGAGTGAACTGCGTGAACCGATCATAGAGCGCCTGCTGTTGCCGATTGAACCTGCTATCAGCGACATAACCACGTACTTGCCCGCCGATCTTGATCGAGAGTCGCTCCACGTCGCGAATGTCGAGCTCGCCGATCCCGCAGCGCCCCTCCCGCATGGCTTCAAAAGTGTCTGAAACGCTGTGACCAAGTGGGTTGATCGTGCCAGCCCCTGTGACGACGACGCGCCGCATCAGCCCGTCTGCTCGCCGACCAGCTTTTCAACTGCTGAAATGATTGAGGACACGGAAGAGATATCAAAATCAGACGCATTCGGTTCGTTCGCATTAAACGGAACCTGAATGTCGAATTCTTCCTCAATGGCAAAGATAGCCTCGACCAACGCCATTGAATCGATGCTCAGGTCTTCCAGTGTGTGCTCCAAGGAAACTTCGGAAGGCTCCATCAACGCCTGCTCGGCGATGATCTGAACAACTCGCTCCTTCACGCTGTTCGACATATGTCACCTGCTTTCGACAAAGACCGCAATTGCAACCACGAGACTATTTAGTCGTCCTTGTCGTCGCTTAAAACTGCTTTCTTTAACGTTCTTATATCATCCATCAGCCGCGGAAGCCTGCGCCAATTTCGAGAAGCCTCCAGAAACTGGTCCATCTTCATCCCCGGATATCCCAGGACAACGCGCCCGGCAGGCACTTTGGTCATGATTTTCGTGGCACCTCCGGCAACGACGTCGTCGCCCACAAAAATATTGTCAGAAACGCCAACTTGCCCTCCTAGCACCACCCGGCTCCCAATACGGGTCGATCCCGCAATACCTACTTGTCCGCAAAGGAGCGTGTCGTCCCCAACCACAACGTTGTGCCCCAGATGAACAAGGTTATCGAGTTTCGTACGATGCCCGACTTTCGTGGCCCGTATCGTCCCGCGATCCAGCGTGCTATTCGCGCCAATCTCTACATCGTCGCCGATCTCAACGGTTCCAATGGAATGGATTCGGGTCCAACTGGCATTAACGGCGGTGGTATCTCCTCCGAGTGACGCGCGCGCCTCCTCGACACGACTCTTTTCTGGCGTAACGAAACTGAAACCATCGGCCCCGATGACGGCACCAGGCTGGCAAATGAAGCGGTCGCCAATTTCCACTCTTGCGCCAATACGCACCCCGGCATGGATGAGTGCATCGTCGCCGATCGCCGCTGCATCAGCGATCGACACATGCGCGGCGATCTTCGCGTTCGAACCGATCT
>CAZMRS010000514.1:0-2299 GCA_964568435.1 uncultured Boseongicola sp.
GACGTCGTTCATCACAACATCATAACCCGCAAGCGCAAACACATGGGCGATGCCATTCCCCATTTGCCCGGCACCGACGATGCCAACCGTTTTGATGTCCATGAAACCCTCTTTTGAGACGTCGCCCGGACCATAGGCGGACCCTTGGTGGGGGTGCAAGTGGGCGATGGGGCGAAGACGCGGAAAAAATCTGATTTGATTAGGTAATTTTCAACGCTGACCCGGCATGTTCGATTCGAGGATTTCTGGGGACAGCCAAGTGTCAGTCATTGAAGCGCCCAAGACTGCAATTGACTACGATGAATGCCGGTATGGGCGTTCGCGTATGCGGTTTCGCGGGCCAAAGCGCTCTCTCAAAGGGGATTACGTCGCGGCCGTCGGCGGCAGCCAGACCTTTGGGAAATTCGTATCAGTGCCCTTCGTGGATGCGTTGGAGGCACAGATCCATATGCCGGTCGTTAATCTTGGGGCCATGCAAGCAGGTCTGACCCTGATTGCGGATGATCCAGACATCTTAAGTATCGCCTCTGGCGCGCGGGTCAGTATTGTTCAAGTTTTAGGCGCTCAGAACATGTCGAACCGGTACTACTCGGTTCATCCACGCCGAAATGACCGATTTTTGGAGGCCTCTCCGGCGTTAAAGCAGTTGTTTCCGCAAATGGATTTCACCGAATTCCACTTCGTCGGCCATCTGGTTGGTGCATTGGCGAATGTTGGGGGGGAGCCATTTGATAAAGTGGTGCGCGAATTGCGGGCAGCCTGGGTAAACCGCATGCGGCTCATACTGCGCTCGATCGATGGGAAAACGATACTTTTGTGGATGGCGGACAGACGCGCTGATGATGCCTTTGATCTGACCAACCCTCTCGACCCGCATTTCGTGAACCGGGCCATGTTGGATGACGTCGCAAGTCACGCAGGGCATGTGGTCGAGGCGGTATCTGAAACAACTGCTCAGTTTGAGGGTTTGGCCGGGAAAGAGTTTTTGCCGCACGAGGCGGAAGCGGCGGCGGCCATGCCGGGGCCATTGTTTCACAGCCAGGTTGCGACAAGGCTCGCAGAACGTCTTGGGCGCTTTCACAAAAAAAACGCGCCGGAAAATCCGGCGCGTTCTTAAGTCAGATGGCTGTGCTTTACAGCTTTTCTACAAGCTCCGGCACTGCGGTGAACAGATCGGCGACTAGGCCGTAATCTGCGACCTGGAAGATCGGTGCTTCTTCGTCCTTGTTGATGGCGACGATGATCTTGCTGTCCTTCATGCCAGCCAAGTGCTGAATGGCGCCCGAGATACCAACGGCAACGTAAAGATCAGGCGCAACCACCTTGCCTGTCTGTCCAACCTGCCAGTCGTTCGGAGCGTAGCCCGAGTCGACCGCAGCGCGCGATGCGCCGACGGCTGCGCCAAGCTTGTCGGCGAGCTTTTCGATCAGGGCAAAGTCTTCTTCCGAGCCGACACCGCGGCCACCGGAGACAACCACGCCAGCAGATGTCAGTTCAGGTCGATCGCTTTCCGCAACCTTGTCTTCAACCCATTCGGACAGGCCCGGGTTCTCAGCAGCACCGATAGTTTCGACCGGTGCGCTGCCACCCTCGGCTGCGTTGTCGAAGGACGACACGCGGATCGAGACAACCTTGGTCGCGTCAGACGATTTGACGGTCTGGATTGCGTTACCTGCGTAGATCGGGCGTTCGAATGTGTCGGCGTCGACCACACCAGAGATGTCGGTGATGACCATCACGTCGAGCAGAGCAGCAACACGCGGCAAGACGTTCTTTGCGTCGGTTGTCGCAGGGGCAACGATGTGGCTGTAGTCGCCTGCAAGTGACACAAGCAATGCTGCGGTTGGTTCGGCCAAACGGTGACCGAGCGAGGGGTCCTCGGCCACCAGCACCTTCGACACGCCATCAATAGTTGCGGCTTCTGCGCCAGCGGCGGCAGCGGAAGCACCTGCACACAGAACAGTCACGTCACCCATCATGCGGGCGGCAGTCACGGCCTTGGACGTCGCATCAAGTGCGAGCTCGCCGTTGTTCACTTCACCAAGGAGAAGAACGCTCATGATACAGCTCCTGCTTCTTTGAGTTTCGCGACCAGTTCGTCGACCGAGCCGACGATCTCGCCGGCCTTACGGGCTTCCGGCTCGCCGGTTGAGACGATTTCGAGGCGCGGAGAGGCGTCGACGCCGTAATCTTCCGGTGTTTTCTCATCCAGCGGCTTTTTCTTCGCCTTCATGATGTTCGGCAAAGACGCATAGCGCGGCTCGTTCAAGCGTAGGTCGACCGAGATGATCGCAGGCAT
>CAZMRS010000515.1:0-2295 GCA_964568435.1 uncultured Boseongicola sp.
AGACCGCGTGATCGACGGCATCGACATGTCCGAGTTTCTTCTCGGGAAGCAAGAGGAGTCCGGTCGGGACGGATTCATCGTCTACATGGGGAATGACGTGTTCGGTGTGAAGTGGCGCGACGGGAAAATCCCGCGCTCACGCAGGTCCAGCATCAAGTGAAGGCTGCTGAGCTCGGAGTGGAAATCGCTGCCCGCGCGACGCGACCGTCTTTGAACGCGTCCGGCGGCATCTCGGTCAATCAGGACGGGGACGAAAGTGCAAACCTTGGCATCAGCCTGTCAGGCCCGATATATCAAGGCGGCGCAATTTCATCGCGGTTGCGCCAAGCGCAGGCGCGCCGGGATCAGGCACGCGCGCAACTCTACACTGCGGGCTTTCAGGTCGATCAGGAAGTGGGCAACGCCTACGCCAACCTCGCGGTCGCCGTCGCGCGCATCAATGCGTCCCGGCAAGAAGTGCAGGCAGCCGAGTTAGCGCTTCGTGGCGTTCGTGAAGAACTGCAATTGGGTGCACGTACCACCCTCGATGTTCTCGATCAGGAACAGGACGTGTTGGATGCCCGCACAAACCTCGTCTCCGCCGAGGTAGATCGCATCGTTGCTGCCTATCAAGTCCTTGATGCAATTGGCTTAATGACGGCTGAGAACTTGCGCCTGAACGTGCCGATCTATGATCCCGCGGCCTATTACAACTCGGTGATTGATGCGCCGCGAGGCAGCGTGTCCAAGCAAGGTGCTGCGCTTGATCGCGTGCTGCGTTCGCTCGGGAAAGAATAGAACCTCCCTGTTGTGCGCTCGCGCCCTCGCGGCTACCATGGTGGCGGGGCGAAAGAGTCGGACGAAATGGCAAAAGCAGGGACTGAACAAAACGTCGAGGATATGTTGTCGTCGGTTCGCCGTTTGGTGTCTGACGAGCTTCCACGTATGCCGCGCGCAGAACCGCCCAAGGGGCCGGCAGCACTCGTTTTGACAGAGGCTCAGCGTATTGAGCCACCTCTGATGGGGCACAACTCGCGCCGCAAATCACTGGAAGATCGCATTGCTGAACTGGAGGCCGCTGTGGCCAACAGTTCGGATGATTACGAACCCGATGGCAGCGAAGATCTCGAGCAACACCGCCCGAACAGCATCGTGTTTCGCCCAACGCGCCCTGTGACCAAGCCACCGTTGCAACTGACCGACGTGGTGAGCGAGGAAACCGTGATCGCGCGTGCTCAGGTGTCGGAAGAAGCCCCTGATGAAGACGAGTCACCAGAGATCGTCCAAGAGGATATCGAGCTTTCCGTAACAGAAGCCGTCACGGAAACCGTCGCCGACATGGCAAAGGACGCGCTGGGCCAGGACGAGACGTTCGAGCGCGCGCTCGCAGAAGCGGTTGGCGATGAAGAGATCACCCAGGATGAGGACGCCAGCCCATCAATTCAGGATGCGCCCGACGTTCCGGACGACTTAAGGCCATTGATCTCAGAAATGATCCGGGAAGAGCTTCAGGGCGAATTGGGCGAGCGTATCACGCGCAACGTGCGCAAGTTGGTCCGCCAGGAAATTCAGCGCGCGCTGACCGTGCGCGAGATCGAATAAGCTCCAGCATTGAACACGCCCGCTCACCTTTTGCTCGGTGCTGCCGCGTTTGGAAAAGCCGACAAAAAGGGGACGTACGCCGCCGCGTTCCTCGGGGCGTTTGCGCCGGATTTTTCGCTGTACGCCATGGTGGCTGTATCCATCTGGATTATGAACATCCCCGAGGACATCGTTTTTCACGAACTTTACTACTCTGACGCCTGGCGATCCGTTTTTGCTGTCGACAACAGCTTCATCCTCTGGGGCATCGGCCTTTCAATTGCGCTTTGGCGGCAATCCCCTGTCTTAGTCGCTTTCGCTGCCTCAGGGCTCCTGCACTTGGCGCTCGATTTCCCACTCCACACGCAAGACGCCCGTCAGCACTTTTGGCCAGTGACCGACTGGGTTTTTGAAAGCCCTGTCAGCTATTGGGATAACAATGCCCATGCAGGGATCGTTGGACCAATCGCCCTCACACTTTCGTGCGGAGCACTCGTTTGGATTTGGCGTCAAGTCAGCAGTATTTGGACACGGCTGTTCGCGAGCGCGCTGTTTCTCATGGAGCTTCTAAGTTCCGGCATCTGGCGATTTGTTTTCTGAGGACTAAAACGCAAAGCCAACGCGCCCTGGTTTTCGCTTTGCGTCTTGGTCCCGCTTGCCTGTGAAGAGAGGCACTTCAGAGGGCGAAAGGGATCGCTCAAATGCAATGCCCATTGCATGCGAAGCCGTCCAGAC
>CAZMRS010000516.1:0-2295 GCA_964568435.1 uncultured Boseongicola sp.
CTAAGGAGGAGATCTTTGGACCTGTTCTTTGCGTGATCGAAGTGTCGAGCACGGACGAGGCTGTCGAGATCGCAAACCAGACCGAGTACGGGCTAGCGGCATCGGTGTTCACGGCGAACACGCGGACGGCGATCCGTGCGGCGAAGGACATCCGTGCCGGTACAGTGACTGTGAATTGCTATGGCGAAGGCGATATCGCGACTCCGTTCGGGGGCTACAAGCAGTCCGGTTTTGGGGGCCGGGACAATGGTGTGCATGCCCATGACCAGTTTACCGAACTGAAGACCATTTGGATCGATCGGACGGATCCCGCCGAGGGAGACAACGTGGGATGACGGTCGAGGCGGTCGGGCGCACGCGACGAGGGCGCGGGGCGAGGAAGGCAGTGCGGGAGACGCGCGACATCACGATGCTGCCTGCGTTGAAGCGGGGCATTCCGTTGGTTGAGCCAATGAGTGCCGAACAGATCGAGAAGATTGATTCCGCATCCATGGGCATTCTGGAGGACGTCGGAGTTGTGTTCCGCGATCCTATCGCCTTGGAGGATTGGAAGCGTGCAGGCGCGGATGTGCGGGGCGAGACCGTACATCTGGACCGGGGGATGGTGCGTGAGCTGATCGCGTCGATCCCGTCGAGTTTCACGTACCATGCGCGGAACCCGGCGAATAATCTGCCGTTTGGGCATGACTATTCGATCTTTGTACCGATGACGGGCGCGCCGTATTTACGCGACCTCGATGACGTGCGGCGGAACCCGACGCTGGAGGACCTCGCGAACTTTCACAAGTTGAGCCACATGCTGCCCGCGATCCATTCATCGGCGCATCACATTGTGGAGCCATACGATCATCCGATCAGTCAGCGACATCTGCGGATCACCTATTCGTCGATGAAGTATTCCGACAAGACGTTCATGGGGATGACCACCAGCCCGAAGAACGCCGAAGACGCTATGGAGATGTGCGCGATCCTCTTCGGTGAGGAGTACATGCAGACCCATCCGGTGGTGACGGGGAACTGCAACGGGAATTCGCCGCTTGTCTGGGACGAGACGATGCTAGGCGCGATGCGGGCATTTGCGCGGTACAATCAGCCGGTCTTGTGCTCGCCCTTTGTGTTGGGTGGTGCGAATACGCCTGCGGGGGTGGCTCCGACCGTGGCGCAGTTGAATGCCGAGGCGTTGAGTGCGCTGGCCTACACACAGGTGGTGAACAAGGGGACGCCTGCGATCTACGGGCATTATCTGGCGACAGTTTCTATGAAGTCCGGCGCGCCGATGGCTGGGACACCTGAGATCAGCTTGATGAACATGATGATCGGGCAGATGGCGCGGTATTACGATGTGCCGTGGCGGACGTCGAATACGCTGGGAGGGTCAAAGACTTTTGACGCTCAGGCCGGGTACGAAAGTGCCAGCACGATGATGGCGGTGCTGATGTCGGGCGCGAATTATATCTGGCATTCCGCGGGTTGGAACGAGGCAGGGATGCATTGTTCCATGGCGAAGTTCGTGGTGGATGCAGAGCAATGTGCCATGGGGCATCGCATGGCATCGGGCATTCAGTGGGACGACTTTGACGAGGCCATGCAGGCGGTGCGCGATGTCGGGCCTGGTGGGCATTACCTTGGGCATCCGCATACGTTGGAGAAGTTCCAAACGGCGTTTTTCATGCCGGAGCTGTTTGACAACAATTCGATTGAGCAGTGGGAAGCCGACGGCTCGTTAGAGACCAACGAGCGGGCTTTGAAGCGCGTGCGTGATCTTTTGGGGGAGTACGAAGAGCCCAAGCTGGATGAGGGCGTGAACGAGGAGTTGTTGGATTACATCGCGCGGCGTGAGCGGGAGATTCCGGCGGCGGACGCGCTCAATCAGGAGCATTAGCGTGCGGAAGATTTCTGTCAGTAAGCTGCCCGTTGATCCTGGACCCTCTGGGTGGGCACATGTGTTGGATGCACCGTCGCCTGCGCGTGAGGTTGAGGCGCGCGAGACGGCGGATTGGTTGATTATCGGAGCGGGGTTTGCCGGTTTGGCTGCTGCGCGGCGGTTGTCTCAGCTGTGTCCGACGGATCGGATTGTGGTGCTGGACGCGAAACGGGTGGCCGAAGGGCCAGCTGGGCGAAACTCGGGCTTTATGATCGATCTGCCGCACGATCTGGCGTCGGAGGATTATGGCGGGGCTGTTGAGCATGATGTGCTGCAAACGGCCGATAACAGACATGCGATTGCGTTCGCAGCCGAAATGGCTGCTGAGTTCGGGTTGCCTGACGATACGTTCTCGCAATGCGGCAAGATCA
>CAZMRS010000517.1:0-2265 GCA_964568435.1 uncultured Boseongicola sp.
CCCCGGGCTTGCAGACACGGGCGTCGGCCATGGCGCCAGAGAGCCCGCGCTCCCGCAGGCGTTCAGCGGCAATCTGACATTCAGAGAGGTGCGCACCGAAAGAGAGAAGGGCGATGGTGTCGCCCTCCTCGACGATGCGGCCTTTGCCTATCTCCAGCAACTCGCCGCGTTCAGGCATATCGACACCGACGCCTTCGCCGCGCGGGTAGCGGAAGGCGATGGGGCCGTCGTCGTAGTCGGCAGCAGTTGCGACCATGTGGACGAGTTCCGCTTCATCAGCCGCTGCCATGACAGTGAAGTTCGGCAGATTTGACAGATAGGCGACGTCAAATGCCCCTGCATGGGTGGCACCGTCGGCTCCGACAAGCCCTGCGCGGTCGATTGCGAAGCGAACGGGCAGGTTTTGCAGGGCGACATCATGGACAACCTGGTCGTAACCACGTTGAAGGAAGGTTGAGTAGATCGCGCAGAAGGGCTTGAGGCCTCCGGCAGCCATCCCCGCGGCGAAGGTCACGCCATGTTGTTCAGCAATACCAACGTCAAAGACGCGCGCCGGGAAGCGGTCTTGCAAGATGTTGAGGCCTGTGCCTGAGGGCATTGCTGCGGTGACAGCAACGACGCGCGGGTCACGGGCGGCTTCATCGGTGAGGGCTTTGCCGAACACAGAGGTATAGCTTGGGGCATTGGATTTGCCCTTTTTCTGCTCGCCGCTGGCGACGTCGAATTTGGCGACGCCGTGGTATTTGTCGGCGGATGTTTCGGCGGGGGCATAACCTTTGCCTTTGATGGTGCAGACGTGGATCAAAATCGGGCCGTCGGCGCGCGTGTGGGCTGCGCGAAGTACGGGAAGGAGCTGATCCATGTCGTGGCCATTGATTGGTCCGAGGTAGGAGAAGCCGAGTTCTTCGAAGAGGGTCCCCTGCCCGCCTGACATGCCGGTGACGAGTTGACGCGCGCGGCGTGCGCCGTCGCGGAAAGGTCCAGGGAGCGCAGCTTCGAACCCTTCGGCCATCTGGTGGAACGGCGTGTTGGCGTAGAGGCCGGAGAGGTAGGTGGACATGGCTCCGACCGGTGGAGCGATGGACATCTCATTGTCGTTCAGGATGACGAACATGCGTCGCTTTTCGTGGCCGGCGTTATTCAATGCTTCGTAGGCCATGCCGGCAGAGATGGAACCATCCCCGATGACGGCGATGCCGTCGCCGGTGGATTGGCCCATGTCGCGAGCCACAGAGAACCCCAGGGCAGCAGAGATCGAGGTTGAGCTGTGAGCCGCGCCGAAGGGATCATATTCGCTTTCGCTGCGTTTGGTGAAACCGGAGAGCCCGTCTTTCTGGCGGAGCGTGCGGATACGGTCGCGGCGGCCGGTCAGCACTTTGTGCGGGTAACACTGATGGCCGACGTCCCAAACGAGCTTGTCATGCGGCGTGTTGAAAACCGCGTGGATCGCCACTGTGAGTTCAACGACCCCCAGGGATGAGCCCAAATGCCCACCGGTTTCAGACACGGCGGAGATGACCTCTGCGCGCAATTCATCTGCGAGATCCGCGAGTTGTCTGTCAGAAAACCCTTTTAAATCAGCGGGTCCCGCGACGCGATCGAGAAGAGGTGTGTCAGGACGGCTCATGTGATATACTCCCAAGTGCAAAAAAGGCGTCGCGAGGGGGTGAGCCCAGGCGACGCCAGTTCCCTGTAGCCAACAGGAAGGGAACCGGGGTGTGGAGGCCCCGTAGAACGGGCGCGGCTAGACGCCCGACACTGTGGAGGGGCGCGGCTGTTATCAGCCGCCCCCACTCAGACTGTGGCACTTAAGACTTGAGTGCCGGTATCCAATGCCGCGAAGGGATCTTCAGGCAGGATGCTCGAGATCGCGACAAGCGCGAAAATGAACAAGACAACCCCGAAGAATACGAGCATTCCCCATCCAGCACCTATGGCCATCTGCGAGAATATCCAGGTGCGCAGCGACGGCTTGCTGTCGTCGAGATACCAGTGTGGATCTTTGTCAGCCATGTCGAGTTACTCCTGTGGCGGCAGATAAGGGACGAAGTCTTCGGACGTCAGAGCAGGGACATAATTCGTGTCCGCGCCGTAGCCATGTTCCTGAGCCCAGACGAACCAGTCATCCACCACCGTGCCAGTAAGCAAGATGCCAATGCCGCCGGTCAGCGTGCAGAGCACAGCGAACCACCAGGCCCAACGGTGGATACCTTCCATCGTTGCGTTGAAGCCCATGGTCCAGCGCCAGAACAGTGCACCGCGCTC
>CAZMRS010000518.1:0-2261 GCA_964568435.1 uncultured Boseongicola sp.
TCCCCCACATCTCTCCAATTGAGTCGGCGACGAGCACATCGGCATCGGCAGGAATGACACCCTTCCTGTCCTCATCAAGGCACTCGCTGCGCCTTGAAGTCGAGATGCCGCATTCTTCAAGCTGCTCCACCACGGAACTGAACCGCTGGGGGCTGCGAGGAGCCCATATTACTCGGGGAGGTTTATCGAGCGCAAGAAGCTGGCGCACCAGACCTATGAGCGGCTGCTCTTCGTCTGTGACGGAACTGGCGATCAGGAAGATATTGCGGTCCGAAGACCAATCGGCACGAAGCCGATTTCCATCTTCCAAGTGTATTGGTTCAATCCATTGGTCGAACTTGAGTTCCCCCACGATCAGAATTCGTTTCGGCTCCACTCCCGCCGCCAGGTACCTCTGTCGGTGCCCTTCGCTTTTCGTAAGGATCGCATGGAAACGGGTCAGAATGTCCATCCGGATGTTTCGGGTCTTGCGTGCGCGATCGAGCGACTTCTGATGAAGGTTGCCGTTGATGTGCAGCATCGGGACGCCAAGCCAATTCGCCATTTGAAGGTGACCGGGCCAGAATTCGCCTTCAACGACTAGGCCAATTGTCGGGCGAAGGCGCGACAGAAACAGCCATGTCGACCAAAGGAAATCGAATGGGACATAGCGGTGTGTGATCCGCGGGTCGTCAAAAAGCCGAAGACCTTCGGTCAAACCGGCAGGCGAGGAATGTGTTAGGCAAACGCTGTGACCCCTCTCCAGCATCATCCTGATCAGAGGACTGACAGCGCGGGTCTCCCCCAGAGACGTAGCGAAGACCCAGACCGCGCCTTTCGGTCCGACTGCTCCGAAGCCAAATCGTTGGTAGAAATGGCGGCGATAGAGCGGTTCTTTGCGCGAGCGTGCCAGAAAGAATAGCAGCGCAAAAGGCAGCATTAGGTGCGCGAAGACCTGCCAAACGGCGAAGAATACGCGCGTCCGCAGACGGGGCGGCGGCAAAGCCTTCGTAGCATCTCCAATGTCGGTCACGTGTCGAGATCTTCATAGGTGATTGGATGCCCAGACGGCACAGCGCGCCGAAGGCGCGCACCGAGGAGTGCCGCCTTGTCGGTGGGCGGTATACCGGCGCTGGGGCGAACGAACCGGAAATCGGCGTCGGTGACGACATGTCCTGCTTCCAGGTCGCGGATGGCGAAGGAGGACCGGCGGCCGATGATTTTCTGCGCCACTTCAGCGGGGCGGATTGCCTTTTCCGAACTCCCTTTCAATGCGTGAATGTCTCGGACACCTTGGGCAATCTCGGCCATGATCTCTGGAGTAGCAGAAAAGCGGTGGTCAGGACCATTGCGAGTGGGGTCGTTGGTAAAGTGCTTCTCCACCGCAACCGCACCCAAGGCAACAGCTGTAAGGGGACCGACGCTTCCAATGGTGTGGTCGGAAAAACCTGTCATCCTTCCGAATTTCTCGCCCATAGCGACCATGGCGTTGAGGTCGATCTGGTCAAGCGGCGCAGGATAGCTGGAGCAGCAGTGCAACAGGATCACTTCACCTGAATTGGCCTGATCCAGCACATCCAGCGCGTGGCTGACCTCGTCCATTGTCGCCATTCCGGTGGAGAGAATGATCGGCTTTCGAGTTCCCGCGACCGCGATCAGCAAATCGTCAAAGGTCATTTCAAATGATGCGATCTTGTAGATCGGGCAGTCGAGGCCCTCAATGAAATCTAGGTCCATCGGGTCGTAAACGGAAGTAAAGGGCAAGAGGCCTCGTTCGCGTGCCTTCGCGAACAAAGGCACGTGAAACTCCATTGGCATGGCCGCGTTTTCGTATAGGTCCCAGAGGTTTGTGGTTCCCCAGACCTTGTCGATCGTTAGCGAGGAGTGGCTCGAGCGAACGGTAAGGGACTCAGGGCTGTAGGTCTGCAGCTTAAGGCAATCCCAACCCGCATCCGCAGCGATATCCACCAAAGCAAGCGCGTGTTCGAGATCACGGTCGTGGTTGGCACTGAGCTCTGCGATCAGCAACGAAGGCGCGTCACCGCCAATCTTCCTGTTTTCGACTTCAACGGCCATGTCTGCTCTCCAAGGTGCAAGCTGTGTCCATATGGTCGAGACTGGCCGGTTTCTCAAGTGTTCCCGGCTGCATGTCAGGCGCGTTCTTGAAGGACTCGGGCGAGGGTCTCGGCCCTCGTCCAGTCGTCTTCGGTATCAATGTCCTGAACCCGCCAGCATGGTATGCGGATCGCTGCGGTTTCGCCCCCGGACCGATTTGTCGCGGT
>CAZMRS010000519.1:0-2251 GCA_964568435.1 uncultured Boseongicola sp.
CACCAAGAACTCGTCGCTGGCAATCGCGGTGGGTTACATGGACGTTACGGGCACGCTTGGAGGCATCACGCTTCTGCAGACAGGTCGTGCGATCGAGACGATCCTTTTGTTGATGCTCTTCTATCTCACAGTGTCGCTGTTGATTTCGTTCTTCATGAACATCTTCAACAACCGCATGAAGCTGAAGGAGCGGTAAAATGACTGACACTAATGTCTCCTTCGTTCGCAACGAACAGATACCGCCTTCGCCGCCTCCGGCGCGAGAAACCGGTATTATCAAATGGGCCCGTGAGAACCTGTTCTCCAGCTGGTTTAGCTCGGTCCTGACGATCATCGCATTTTACTTCATCTTGCGCGTGATCTTCGGAGCCTTCCCTTGGTTCTGGAACGGCATTTGGGATGCGGACTCTATCCGCGAGTGCCGGGATCTTCTGGCAGAATCGGGAGCTTCCACGGGCGCGTGTTTTGCGGTGCTTGTGGATCGGTGGGATCACCTGCTCTTTGGGTTTAATTACCCCGCCGATGCCTACTGGCGTCCGACACTGGCGTTCTTCCTGCTGATCGCAGCGGCAATGCCGGTGCTGTACTACATGTACGTTCCGAGCAAGTTCCTTATTGGCACGGCGTTGTATCCGTTCATCGGTTTCTGGCTTCTTTGGGGCGGGTCTATTTGGCTACCGTTGGCTGTTCTGGCTGCAATTATTGGAACCGGATACGTCTACCGTGCTGTCGAAGGCATGAGCGTTGCCGCGCGTACCACGCTGTCGATGGGTGTCGGAGGGATTGCCGGTCTCGGCCTCGCCTACATCCTATTCCAAGGGGCGACGGAGCTTTGGTTCATCTCGAACTCGGTTGCGTCGGCGGGTGGCTTTGCGGTGCTTGCCGGGTACCTTTTCAAGTTGCTGTCGATCTTCACGTTCGTGTTCTTCATCCCGATGGGTATCTTCATCGGGTACTCGATCTACCAGAGCGCTGAACGTGGTGGGCTGGTCACGATTGTGACGGCGCTGCTCTTTATTTCGATTGCGCTGATGTATCTGGTCGGTCCGATTGCGAGCGGCATCAACAGCGTTATCCCGATCGAACTTGAAGCAGTGGAATCGCGCGCGATGGGTGGCTTCATGCTGAGCATGATGCTCGGCACCGTTTGTGTGTCGCTGTCGATCCCGCTGGGGATTGTGCTGGCGCTTGGGCGTCAGTCGAACATGCCGCTGATCAAAGGCGTCTGTGTTGTCTTCATCGAGTTCGTACGCGGTGTTCCACTTATCACACTCCTCTTTGTGGCGAACGTGATGCTGGCGTACTTCTTCCCGCCGGGTTCGGGTCTCGACCTGTTCCTGCGTGTGGTGATCATGATCACGATGTTCTCGGCGGCCTATATTGCCGAGGTGATCCGTGGTGGCCTCGCCGCTTTGCCGAAAGGCCAGTATGAAGCAGCTGACTCGCTCGGGCTCAACTACGCCCAGGCGACACGGCTGATCATCCTGCCGCAGGCTCTCAAGATCTCGATCCCAGGTATCGTGAACGTGGCCGTGGGCCTCTTCAAAGACACGACACTGGTGTCGGTGATCTCGATGTTCGACGTCGTGGGCATGATCCGCGGTCCGATCCAGCAGTCTACTGACTGGATCAGCATCTATTGGGAGGTCTACCTCTTTGCTGCCGCATGCTTCTTCATCATCTGCTACGGCATTTCTCAATATTCCCAGTGGCTGGAGCGTCAGCTCCGCACGGATCACAAGTAAGGAGCGCGAAACATGGCTGAAGCTGCGCAAATGAAGGTCTCTGACGAGGTCGCAATCATCATCCAAAAGATGAACAAGTGGTATGGGTCGTTCCATGTGCTGCGGGACATCGACCTGACCGTGCAACGGGGCGAGCGGATCGTGATCTGTGGCCCTTCAGGTTCAGGTAAGTCGACGCTGATCCGGTGCATCAACGCACTTGAAGAGCATCAGGCAGGATCGATCGAGGTGGATGGCACGTTGTTGTCGTCTGACCTCAAGAACATCGACAAGATCCGGTCCGAGGTTGGCATGTTATTCCAGCACTTCAACCACTTCCCTCATCTGACAACCCTTCAGAACTTCACGTTGGCTCCGATCTGGGTGCGCAAGACACCCAAGAAGGAAGCTGAAGAAACGGCGATGCATTTTCTTGAGAAGGTGAAAATTCCCGATCAGGCGAACAAATATCCAGGCCAGTTGTCAGGTGGTCAGCAGCAGCGTGTGGCGATCGCACGTTCGCTTTG
>CAZMRS010000520.1:0-2232 GCA_964568435.1 uncultured Boseongicola sp.
GCTGATTTCGCCTTATCGACGATGGCTGTAAATGCCTCTGGTTCGTTTACGGCCAGGTCAGCCAGAACCTTACGGTCAACTTCGATACCTGCCAGGGACAGACCGTTGATGAAACGGCTGTAGGTCAGGCTTTCGTCGTGGCTGCGCACAGCGGCGTTGATGCGCTGGATCCACAGGCTGCGGAAATTGCGCTTACGCTGTTTGCGGTCGCGTGTGGCGTACTGGTTGGCTTTGTCGACAGCCTGACGGGCAACCTTGAAGGTGTTCTTCCGGCGACCGTAGTAACCTTTAGCGGCGTCGGTGACTTTCTTGTGGCGGGCGTGGGTGGTGGTTCCACCTTTAACTCTGGACATGTTTCAAGCTCCTCAGCGCGCGTATGGCATGTAAGATTTGACCAACTTCTGATCTGGCTCGCTCAGGACCGTCTGGCCGCGTGCGTTGCGCAGGAATTTGTTGGACCGCTTGATCATGCCGTGGCGTTTGCCGGCTTGACCGCCCACGACCTTTCCGGTCGCAGTCACTTTAAAGCGCTTCTTAGCGCTCGACTTTGTCTTCATCTTAGGCATTTCCATCTCCTCTTTCGGACGGTTCATAGACGCCCACGGCATGCCATTCTGGCCGGGTCGCCCGTCGAAGTGCGCCAGATAGACGCGAAACGGCTGTCTGGCAAGGGAAAATCGGCGATTTTGCGCAGATTCTATTAGTCTGGGTCAGCCGGCAGGATCAAACGCTCATCACAAGGCGCGACCCGGAGGATATTCGTTGTCCCCGATTGGCCAAACGGAACACCTGCTGTTACCACCAATTGATCGGTCGGTTCGGCAAATCCTTCGGTGCGAGCCGCGCGTGCTGCGTTCAGAACGGCTGTCTTAAAGCGGTCGAGCTCAGAGGTCTTGACGCAGTGCAATCCCCACGTCAGAGCCATGCGTCTCGCTGTATCCATCAAGGAAGTCATGGCAATAATCGGAACAGATGGACGCTCACGAGCAACGAGTGACGCCGTTTTGCCGGATTGGGAGAAACAGCAAATCACCTTGATATCTGCAGTTTCCGCAATTTCGCGCGCAGCTGAAACGATACCGTCCGCAACCGATTGCTTTGGCCCGCCTCGACTTGCCTCAATGACATCACGATATGTTGGATCGCTTTCGACCTCTAATGCAACGGCGTTCATGGTCTGAACGGCTTCGACCGGGAAGTCACCCGCCGCACTCTCCGCGGAAAGCATCACAGCATCAGTACCCTCATAAATCGCAGCCGCCACATCCGAAACTTCTGCACGTGTCGGCATCGGGCTTTCGATCATCGACTCAAGCATTTGCGTGGCAACAATGACTGGCTTAGCCGCCAAACGGCATTTCCGGATCAATCGCTTTTGAATTGGCGGAACGTTCTGGACCGGCAATTCAACTCCAAGATCACCGCGAGCCACCATGATCCCGTCGGAAACCGCCAGGATATCTTCAAAGGCATCCACCGCGGCAGGCTTCTCGATCTTTGACAGGACCGCCGCCCGTCCTTGCGCGAGTTCCCGCGCCTCCGCTACGTCGGTTGGACGCTGAACAAAACTGAGAGCCAGCCAATCGACGCCCAAGCGGCACACGAATTCAAGATCCTTGCGATCTTTTTCGGACAATGCGGCAAGTGGAAGTACGACATCTGGAACGTTGACGCCTTTACGGTTTGAAATGACGCCACCCACCGTTACCGAACAGTCGGCGAAGTCATCGCCGCATGATTCAACTTTCAGACGAATCTTGCCGTCGTTTACCAGAAGCGTTGCACCCGGCTCCAAAGCCTCGAAGATCTCTTTGTGGGGGAGCTGCACGCGCGTCTTGTCGCCTGGGGCGTCACTCAGATCGAGACGGAAGCCCTGACCAACTGTCAAGTCTTCTCCGTCATCATTAGCAAACACACCAACGCGGAGTTTTGGTCCCTGAAGGTCAGCCAGAATTCCAATTGGCCGCCCTGTTTCCTTTTCAACCTCACGAATAATGCGGTGCCGCTCGCCGATTTCCGAATGTTCGCCATGGCTCATGTTCAATCGAAATACGTCTGCACCCGCATCAAACAGCGCGCGTATTGTCTCCTTGTCGCTGGAAGCAGGACCAAGGGTGGCAACGATCTTTACATTGCGCTGACGTCTCATGCGCGGGACTCCTCATGCGGACAAGCGGCGTTTGTCGGCTTATTGCCGCAAATGTTAGCGCGTGACAACTGGCGCTTTTGAAC